>CAZFII010000044.1:4397-7971 GCA_964518925.1 uncultured archaeon | reverse complement strand
GGAAATTAAAGCCGATTGTATAGACGCAACTGTAAATGTAACGCCTATTACAACTACTGTGACTACTACAACAACTATGCCACCTACAACTACAACGACTACGCAGACAATAACAGAAGAATCTGAAGAATCTTCTACGACTGAGTCGACAACCACTGTTTTTACTCCTACTACAACAGTTGTTACGACTACTGAAACACCAGTAGCTACAACGACTACTGTTGTAACTACAACAACTACCATAATCCCAACCACAACAGCCACTACTACGACACCGGTTACGACTACTACAACAATACCAACTACTCCAATTACAACATCGCCCGTAACAACTACAACTACCCCCGTTAAAATAACCACGACAACTGCTACGATAACGACAACTAAAACTACTGTCACTACCATTACACAAACAACGACTACAGCTCAACCAGTATCGAAAAAAGAAATTCCTTGTTTTGAAGCTGTATTTGCGTTATCATCTATATTAATTTTAGTAGTATTGCTGAGGAGGAGGATGTAGTATGAAGGTATTTAGATTGCTCGTGTTTGTTGGATTGATTGTCTGTCTTTTGGTAGTACCGAGTGAAGCTTTTGTGTTAAAAGTCTATGGAAATGCAAACGGAGATGATACAATAGATATGAGAGATGTAACATATCTAAAGCTTATATTTTTCAATAAGAAACAGAAAACGCAGTTTGCAGATGCAAACTTTGACGGTAAGATACACGTAACGGATATAGTTCAAGTTAAGCTAATAATACTAAATAAAGAGGCAAAAATAACAGTGCAAGACTCTGCCGGAAGAAACGTAACTATAGAGAAACCTATTAGTAAGATTGTTGTGCTAAATTCAGATGCTGCAGAGGCTGTAAAAATCCTCGGTGCTGGTAGTAAGATTGCTGGTATAGTTGATACTGTCCAGAAAAACACATTCTATTTCCCAGAGATATCTAAGAAAACAGTAGTTGGTACTTGGAAGGAAGTGGATTGGGAAAAGATTGTAGAGCTACACCCCAACTTGGTGATAGCGTACACAAAGTACGGTGCTAATGTCTATATAGCAGAAGAAAAACTCAGTCCTTTTAACATAACAGTTGTTGGGCTAAATCTATACGATCCAAGAAGTATACGTGAAGAAATAGCCACCTTAGGCTATATACTTGACAAAGAGTTAAAAGCTTATGAATACATTGATTGGTGGAATAAATGGGAAGATAAGATTGAGAAACTCGTAAGTAATAAGCCAAAGCCAAAAGTCTTCGTTACATCTACATCGGCTATCGGTAAGACATCTGAAATTCCAACATATGGGCCAGGATCAACTATAGATGAAATAATAAAGATTACAAGTGGCGAGAACATAGCTGAAGATTTAGGCACGAAGTATCCAAAAGTCGATGCAGAATGGGTTATAACTAAAGATCCAGACGTTATAATCATTAAAAAATCGTATAAGCACTACTTTGATAGTGAAGAAGAGGCTAAAAACTATATAGATCAAGTTTTGGAAGGAAAAGGCTGGGATAACGTATCAGCGGTTAAAAACGGTAGAGTTTACATAGTTCCATGGAGTGCCGTTTACGGTTCAGAACAACCATTTGCTATAGCACTCTTTGCAAAAATTGAGCATCCTGAAATAGAAATCGATCCAATAGCAATCTACAAAGAGTTCCTCGAAAAGTTCATGGGTATTGAAATGCCAACGGATAAAGTGTTTGTATATCCATCTCTATGAGTATTGCTGAGGAATACACAAAACTTACTAAGAAAAAAGTTGTTACGATTTTTTTTTAATTCTTTTAGTGTTCATTATAGTAGCGATTTCAGCGACTCTTGGCTCGTATAGAATAAAATTTTATGAAGTTTATATCATTATATTTAAGGGATTGATAAAACCGTTTGTTGATAATGTTGAGACAACAGAAAAATTTAACATCGTCTGGAACTTAAGACTTCCAAGGATAACTATGGGTGTTATAGCTGGTTTTGCACTAGCTTGTTCTGGAGCTGTTGTGCAAGCTATATTGAGAAATCCGCTTGCAAGCCCCTTTACAATAGGAATAAATTCCGCAGCTGGTTTTGGAGCAACTCTTGCTATATGTTTGGGTTTGGGTGTAGTATCCAATTATTTAATAGCTGGAAACGCATTTTTGTTTTCTCTAATTCAAGCTTTTTTGATGCTCGGTATTGCGAGATACAAGGGTGTATCTCCGGAAACATTGATACTGGCTGGAATTGCTATGTCTTATATATACAGTGCTTTAACGACTTTGATTCTCTATTTCTCAGAACCAGAAGCAGTTAAAGCTGTTATCTTTTGGATGGTTGGAAGCTTGAGTAAAGCATCATGGAAAAATGTGCCTATATCCTTTGCTATAACCGCTATAACATTTCCGATTTTACTTTGGAAAGCTTGGGATCTAAATTTGATAATGAGTGCTGGAGATGAAGTTGCAAAGAGTCTTGGAGTCGATGTAGAAAAGACTTGTATCGTTATAATGATCACGGCTGCACTCCTAACTTCGGGAGTTATATGTTTTACTGGAAACATACCTTTTGTTTGCTTAATTACACCGCACATTTGCAGAATAATTATTGGAAACGACAATAGATACCTCATTCCTGCTTCAGGCTTATTTGGGTCGATAATTGTTTTAGTAGCTGATATCGTATCAAGGAATGTAACAGAAGTTATTTTACCAATAGGAGCTGTTTTATCATTCGTAGGTGGCCCTTTCTTCCTCTATCTGCTTATAAAGAGGAAGAAGGAGTATTGGTAGCATGGTGAAGATTAGAATAAAGGATGTAGAGTTTAGCTATAACAGTGTCCCAACTCTAAAAAACGTTAGCTTAGACATAAAGAAAGCTGAAGTAGTCTGTATAATTGGCCCAAATGGTGCTGGTAAGACTACTCTGCTTAAGTGCATTAACAAAATCCTTGAACCTCAAGCGGGGTGCATTCTTATCGATGGTAAAGATTTGAAAGATTTAAGTGGTATTGAGATAGCGAAAAGGATAGGTTACGTTTCTCAGACAGCACAGTATACCTTTCCAACAACTGTGTTTGACGTAATTCTAATGGGTAGAAAACCTCATTTCGGTTGGAGGGTGAGAAAAGTAGACATTGAAAAAGTCTTAGAGATTGTAGATATAATGGGTCTTGAAGATTTAGCAATGAAAGGTTTTGACGAGTTGAGTGGTGGACAAAGGCAAAAGGTTTTGATTGCAAGGGCTTTAGCTCAAGATCCAGAGGTGTTGTTGTTAGATGAGCCAACATCCAATTTAGACATAAAACATCAACTTGAGGTTATGGAATTGATAAAGAAATTGGTAAAAGAGAGAGGCATATCAGCCGTTATTGCTATTCACGATTTAAACTTGGCATCGATGTATGCGGACAAAGTTGTAGTTTTGCATAAGGGTAAGATTTTTGCAGTAGGAAAACCAGAAGAAATTATAACGTCTGAGATTATAAGAAATGTTTACGGTGTCGAAGTTGAAATAGTCTTAAAACACGGAAAACCATTTGTTGTACCGATTAAGCCAATATTATGAGAGGGTCGTGACACC
>CAZFII010000044.1:0-4297 GCA_964518925.1 uncultured archaeon | reverse complement strand
TTAAATACTTCATCAACAATACTGCATCACCACCTATGAAAGTAGTTCTACTACGTAATTAAACGATTTAGAGAAACACTTCCTCTTTTTCACAATTATTGGTAATGCCAGTGTAATGTACATCATCGAGACGATTAGTCTGACTTCAAAGCTTGGAATTATTAATTGAATTAAAAATAAGATCAATAAGAGTAAACCTTCTAATCTCGAAACCTTCAAATCTAGTATTATCGCCAATCCAAAAAGGGATTGAGCTGCTGTAAGAAATATCTCCTCTCTTTGTCTTGTGTCTAATGGAATTGAGGCTGGAGACATGAGGGATATTGAGTAAACTATTGCGAGAGAACCTATTAACAAAGTCCACTGATTAATCTTAGAGGATATAAGTGTGTTCAGTCCAGCAGAAGTTCTGAGTTTTCTGACTAAATAAAATGCAACTATTAGTTCTGGAGATTCGCTTGCAATAGGTGCAACCCACTGAACCATTACAAATGGACTTATTTTGAACATCGAAGCTGTCTCTATCAATCCGTTAACAAAAGATTCAACACTCACAAGGATTATAAAAGCTGAGAAAATGAAAAAAATCGCAATCAAAGCAGTTCTATGTCTGAATTTGCTTAAATACTTCGGAACTCCAGTAAGTTCAATCTCTCTGTGAGGTGATTTGATTGAAAGATATATATAGGACAAGTATAATACAATTAATACCGCAGAATCTGCAAGCGATATGCTACCTTTAATCGGAATTATAAAAGAGTAGAACGTTGCTAAGGCTAAAAAAGATATTTCAAGCCGTAGATCCTCATCAATATGAACGGTTTTTCTTCCAGTTTTTAGAGTTGTATAGAGTATTATAATGCTCCAACCTATACCTATTAGAAGTCTGTTTGCCCCGGTCATGTTTGCTGTCGCATAATGAACGTATTCTGGGTTTTTTCCAGCTGTATATGCTAAGTACACATCGACTGCATACTCTGGCAAAACAGCAATTAAAGCCACTATTGCCAAACTTAGACTCCTTGGAATATCCAATTCAGCTGTTTCAGCAGCCCACGATAACAAAAAAGATGCAGAAACTACTGCTAAACCAGATAAAAATGCTACAACATACGGCTCATAGTGGATCGAAAACACTAAAGAGATTATCCACGGAAGCGTGAGAAGTACGCTGAGGATTATATATAACTTTTCTTTCGTGAACATGAACGTGTTAATTTAAGGGTCAAGCTTTAAATATTGAATACATGAGTCGTGACACCACATTGTTTAAATACTTCATCAACAATGTTGCTTTTCGCACTAAGTTAAGAACGTGTCCACTTAAAGCGTAGAAGAATATAAGCACTACCCATGAACATTAACTTATTACAATCTTTTTAACTCCATCGACTTTTAAAAACTCATCGACAAGCCTTCCGGGAATCTTAGTTTCGGTTACAACTATCAGCTTCGGATCTATACTCAGTTCTGGATCTTCAGCGAGAATATACCTTATAGATATTCCCTCTCTTGCGAGTATAGAGGTAATTCCAGCGACAATTCCAACTTTATGACTTTCAGCGTAAACCTCTAAAACTCCGTATCCAAGAATTCTTGCCACTTCTGTTATATTTGCGACTGGCTTGAGTGATGAGAAAACCCTCCTTAGTTCTTCATCTTTTTCTATGTTTTGTATTGCCATTACAACTACTTTCCTATCAACACCAATAGCTTCAGCTATTTTGGATGGAACAAGTTCTATCTTATCGCAGTACGCTTTTCCATTTTTAATTGATATTCCCAATCTGAGAAATTCTTTAGCTACTGCAATTTGAGATGGATACCTTTCAAATTTTTCTCTTATCTTCTTCCACATAACAAGAGTTAATCAAATTAGGTTTAAGTGCTTATAGATCAAATATGAGATACATATACTGCGACACGTGTAAAGAGGAAACACTACATGAAGTGGTTAGAGAAGATAAAAACCTATACAAGTGCTCAGTATGTGGTACACACACTGTTTATGTGCCAGAAAAGGAAATAAAAGTCAGAGCGATCATAAGTACTGGTGCAAAGTCTACAAAGGGTTTTATAAGGGTTAGGGAAGGAGATGTAATAAAGAAAGGAGAGGAGTACATAGTCGACACTGATGAAGGCCACAAGATTGGAGAAGTTACAGCTATTGAGCTTAAAGATGGTAGAAGAACAGATATATGTGAAGCATCGAAAGTTTCCACAGTTTGGCTAAGAGATGTCGGAGAAGTTTACGTAAAGTTTAGTTTACATAAGAGAGCTGTAACTACTCCATATAAAATGGTTACAGATGGAGAAACTGAATTCGAAGTTGGAGAAGTGCTAAACATCGATGGTAAACCCTTTAGAATTCACAGAATAAAGCTAATAGACGGTGGTGTGTTGAGAAGAGGAAAGGCAAAGGCAAAGGAGATTAAGAGGATATATGCAAAGTACGTTGGGTAAACCAATAAGGCTTAGAGATTTTGTCAGAGTTGGAGATTACTACTTCTCAGTTGTAGGATATAAAAACAAACCCTTAGTCAAGTGTATGCTTAGATATATCCCCGATGAAAAGGGAAACAGAATGAAAAATGGAAAGAAGTTTAGAAAGATTTCACAAGATGAAGTGGGAAAATTCTTTAAGGATTACTTTAGGGATGGATTGTTTTATTTGCCATACGATTTAATCGATGACGTTTACAAGCCAGAAGAAAGATTAAAGTTCGCAATGAAGTACAGAGAAGTTAAAAGTATTGTAGAATTCTTTGAAGGAATTCCAAAAACTGAAATGGGCGTAACTGGATCGAGATTGATAGACTTGGCTAGTGATGAATCCGATGTTGATTTTATAGTGTATGGAAAGTTCTGGTTTTATGCAAGGGAAAAACTCAGGAGAGGAATAGAGATAGGAAAACTCTCAGAGCCAGACTTTAATACGTGGGATTTCATATACAAAAAGAGGAAGATTTCATTACCATTTGATGTATTCTTAGCTCATGAAAGGAGAAAGTATCATAGAGCTTTTTTAGGTAGTACTTATTTCGATTTACTGTACGTTAGAGATTACGACGAAATAAACAGAAGTATTCCAGAGGAAAAGGGTAAAAAGCTTGGAAAAATAGAGATCGAAGCAGAGGTTTTGGATGATAACTTTATTTTCGATTATCCAGCTTATTATCCTATAAAACATAGGGAGATAAAAGCAGTACTCTGCTTTACTCACACATATGTAGGACAGGCTTTTAGAGGTGAGAGAATTGTTGCAAGGGGGGATTTAGAAATAATAGACAATCAAAAATACTTGATCGTTGGGACTAAAAGAGAGGTAGAAGACGAGTACATAGTATCACTGAATTTATTAAATAAACTTGGCTTACTTGATGAATTCATGAAGTGGAAGACTTAGCCAACAAACATGCACCTTTCGCAACTGCTAAATCGTCTTTTATACTGTAAAAATCTGGAACAAAAACATCTGGTAAGTATTTTGAAACATTTGTTTTTACTATTTCAATGTCTAATCTACCTCCTATTCTTCCACCTATTGCCACAGCTTCAGGGTTTAGCAACATTATTGCATTTGCGATCGCTATGCAAAACAATTTGAATCCCCTTGTTTTGTAAATTTTTCCAGTTTCTACTAATTCTTTTACATTCTTTAAAGCCCATCCACCAAAATACGCTTCTAAATGACCTTTTCCACCGCATCTACATTTCTTTTTTCCTTTGACGTATGTATGTCCAATCTCTCCAGCAATTCCACAACCTCTGTAAACTTTACCGTCTATCACTATTCCACCACCTATTCCAGTTCCAACTGTGATCCCAATCAAATTTTTAACGTCGAGTATTTTAGCACAGTAATAAGCAAAGCAGTTCGCATCGTTTTCAATTATTACAGGTTTATCTGTTTTTATTTCAGGAATTTTTGGTAAATTTGGTGCAAAAACTGGTTTTTCTTTAATCCATGCAGCGATACCAATTCCAACAGCTTTTGCATCAATTTCTTTAAGGAGTTCGTTTATCTTTGGTAGATACTCTGAAGTTTTAAAAGTACCTAAATGTCTAAATTCTAAATCTAAAGCTACTACGTCGATATTAGTTCCACCTATATCAATCCCGACGATCATAGATTAAATGAGTAGTATTCGATGAAAATAATTTGTCGGATATGTCAACTTAAGACGAGATAACATAACTGAAAATTATTATAGTCTAAAGATAGGCTTAGGAGATGATAAGGGAGTTAGTAAAAGAACTGAAGATATTTGAAAAGAACGAGGTGACAGAAGGAATA
>CAZFII010000043.1:0-7979 GCA_964518925.1 uncultured archaeon | reverse complement strand
ATCCTTGTAACCTCTTAATATATCAAGGTTACGCATAACGTAATGCTCCCAAGACATCCAATTGTATTTATCCTTTAAGTAATATACAGGTCCCCCAGCGGAGTTCGTATCCCAGTATCTGCATGTTACGACATAAGGTGGTACAAGGTTTAACGTATTAGTATATAAAATATGCAAATAATATGTTTTTCCAATTGGAGTCAACTCAACTACTTTATATCCATCTTTTGTTTTAATTATTTTAGTAATGATATTGATCTTTTTCCATTTAGTCGTGTTTAATGGGAATTTATTAAAATCGTCAAAGAATATAAATACTTTGTCACCATTACTTTCCGAAGAAACATCTCTACCACTCCAATACACATATATAGTCTTGTTCTCTCTCGCACTAAGATTAACTTTGACCCAAAAGACTAGTTTTCCAGTTGATGGTTTTTGCTCAATCCAAAACGGTAGCTTACCAGCGGTTTCGTTGTAAGGATCAATCATAGCTTCCGTAACCCTTAAGTCTCTACCATCTGGCTGAATTCCAGCTAATATAGACTTATCAATAGTAATTCTAACTTGATAATCGTCCAATGGAGAATTAATTAAATTTTCAATATAGACTTTCAAAATATGTATGTCTGGTGGAATTGTTGTGTTTAGTAAAATATCATGCGTATTATATGCACTCAAAGCGTAAGCATATATTTTATAAGAATTTGCACCCATGACTGTTTGTGAAACTTTAGTCACTGCATATCCGCTTTCATTAGTAATTGCTCTCGAAGGATTGAACACTACATTAGAACTATTTGCTGAAAATACGACATCACAGTTGGGTAATGGCTGACCATTAGCTGTTACATATGCTATTATCGTTTTTTGTGAATATTCATCGGTATCCCAACCTTCAGGACATGAGAGAGCAATGCTAATATTAGTTCCACCACCAGAAACAACGTATATATCATAACTGACGCTTAGATTGTAATCGGGAGAGTAAAACACTACGTTGTAATTACCAACTCTGTTAGAACTAAATACGGAATATGCATAACCATTTGAGTCTGTATATGTTTCAGTGGGAGTTACGGTTGCATCATTTGGATTTACAGAGACCTTTACTTTTACTCCACTGACTGGATTTCTGAATTGATCTAAAACTCTAACACCTAAATTTAGACTCTGTCCAACACTTATAGTAATTGGATTTACTCCGATGTAGGTTGCTCTAATCATTTCAGTAGGAATTACTGTAATGTTTCTTAGAGTTTTATACATTTCAGAGGACTCCTCAACTGAAATCGATAAGCTCTTTGTTATGAAGATGTAATGAATTCTGACGGTAACGTTTTTAGCTTCAACTTTTACGATACCACTCGATTCATTGACTTCTACTTTATAACCCAAACTCCTCAGTGTTTTATTCCAGTATTCTGGATAAACGCTTTTAAAAGTTATAGTGACTTCATTAACGGGATTTTCGCCACCGTAGGAGATTGGAACTACTATTAAATCGATTGGAAAAGTTGTAGAAATCGAACTGAATGAGGTGTTTATTATATATACGTTTATTGCATTACTTAGAAACATCTTTTGGTCGGATAAAATTAAAAATCTATTACCTAATTTTTTGAAAATCGCTGTATTTTCAAATATTAGTTCATAGGTTGGATTAACAAAGTTTTTAAGTGTTATTTCAAGTCTCACATTTTTATCTATTCCAATATTTGAAAGGTTGTAGATCTTGCCGTTGACATCAGTGTAGTTAAGCTTAAACGGAAATCTATTGCAAGATATCGTTGAGGGTATTGACTGAGGGGTTAATAAAAATAAGTACTTCGGATATTTAACGCCTAAATCGAATTCAACGGTTGAAAGTTTACAAGCTAATAAATTACTGCTCAGTTTGAGTAAGTCGTCAGTAATTTCATCCATATGCTTGATCTCTACATCTTTTAATATGCCGGGAATAACTTGAGTCTGGACTACACTCAGAAATACCATACCTATGAGCAACAGTAGTATGAATCCTACTAGTGTTGATACACCATTACTCTGCACGATAAAATGTTGATAAAGTAGATAAAATCGTTTTTCCACATAAGATCTATGAACCTAAGAACCGCAATAAAAATCGCAAAACCAAAGGTTATCGAAACGGAATTAAAGTACGATGAAGTTGTAAAATTCTTGAAGGAGAGAAATCTTGAGAATGAACCAGTAATATTAAACGTTGAAGGGAAAAGAGTTGCGAAAAACTTTATAGCTTCAAGAGAGCTTCTATCTTCCTATCTTAATATTGATAAATATCGGATTGCAGAAGAGCTTGT
Organism: uncultured archaeon; assembly: GCA_964518925.1. Taxonomy (GTDB): domain Archaea; phylum Halobacteriota; class Archaeoglobi; order Archaeoglobales; family Archaeoglobaceae; genus CAYWXE01. The sequence continues at coordinate 5,658 of CAZFII010000043.1, read as the reverse complement.
AAAAATAGAAAAAAAGAAAGAAAAAATCGAGATAAAAGATTTCTCCGAGCTAGATCTAAAGAAGAGAAATGTCGACTTGTACGATCTCCCAATCCTTAAATACTATCCTAACGATAGAGGAAGGTATGTCACAGCTGGTGTAATTATTGCTAAAAGAGATTTTTACAATGCGAGTATTCATCGATTAATGCTTTTAAGCAAAGACTCATTTGTTGCAAGATTAGTAGAGCCTAGACACACTTATCTCATGTGGAGAGATGCAGTAGAACATGGTGAAGACTTGAAAATTGCCATATGTATAGGAGTTCATCCGTTGTTTTTGTTTGCTTCTGCAACAAGAGTTCCCGAGGGAGAGGAATTTAGTTACGCTTCAAAACTCATGAATGGATTAACTCTTTACAAAAAGAACGATTTGCTAATTCCAGATTCGGAAATAGTTTTATTTGGAAGAATTACCCCAGAACTCACAGATGAAGGACAATTTGTTGACATAACTGGAACTTACGATAAGATAAGAAAGCAACCGATTGTTGAAATAGACGAAATGTATTGTAGAGATAACTACATATACTACTCGATAACTCCCGCAAGTAACGAGCATAGAGTTTTAATGGGTATTCCGTACGAACCGATTATATTCAAAGCTGTATCAAATGTGTGTAAAGTGAAAAACGTCGTTTTAACGCAAGGAGGGATGTGCTACTTTCACGCAGTGGTTCAAATAGAGAAGAGAACTGAAGGTGATGCAAAAAACGCTATTTTAGCAGCTTTGTCTGCGCATCCAAGCTTAAAAGGGGTAATCGTTGTTGACGATGACATAGACGTTTTAAGCTATGAAGACATCGAATACGCAATCGCAACGAGATTTCAAGCAGATAAAGATCTAGTTGTTGTAAGTGGTGCAAGGGGTAGCAGCTTAGATCCATCTGCAAGTGAAACAACTGCGAAGTGGGGAATAGATGCAACTAAGGATTTAAAAAGAGCTAAGGACTTTGAAAGAGTGATCTAAATGAAGGTGATAAGCGTAGTTGGAAAATCTAAAAGCGGAAAGACGACCTTAATTGAAAAACTCGTGAAAATACTAATTCAGAGAGGTTTAAAGGTTGCCGTAATAAAACATGCAAAAAAGGGGTTTGAAATAGATAAAAAGGGAAAAGACTCGTACAGAATCTTTGAAAGTGGTGCAGACGTTGCGATAATTTCAGATGAAAAACTAGCATTAATTAAAAGGGTTGAAAGCGATGATGTATATCAATGTCTGAAGCTTTTAGGAGATTACGATCTGATATTAACAGAAGGTTACAGCAAGTTGAATTTTCCAAAAATAGCTTTGGACAATGGAAAATACAGTAACGTTATAGCTTACGTCGATAACTTGAGCGATGAAGTCGTTAAAAGAATCGCAGATATTTTAATCGATATGCTAAGAGATAAATAGTTTAAAGGTGAAAGATATGATTGAAAGAGAAGTCGAAATGCTTGAAGATAAGTTTAAATACGTTCAAAAGGCAAAAGATGAGATAAGGGAGCTAGTATACGATTTTAAACGTTGTAACGGTTGTGGAATTTGCGTATACGCATGTCCAGTTAATGCGATTGAGCTAGGACCCGTTCACGATATCGCTTTAGGTTTAGAAATGCCTCCAGTTATAATCGATCACTTGAAATGTGCATATTGTGGAATTTGTTACGCCTTCTGTCCATTTAACGCATTCGATTTTTACATAAACGGTGAAAAGGTCGACAAATCGAAACTCATGCTTTCCCTCGTTATGTACACTTATAAATACGATGAGTGCAAAGAATGTACTCTTTGCTATAAAGTCTGTCCAACGAATGCAATAACGAGGAAAATCTATTTGAGAAGAGAAGACATACCAATTAAGAACGAAGGTATAAAGGGAAAAGTATACGTTGATAGAGATAAGTGCAATCTATGCGGTATCTGTGCAGAATTCTGTGAAGCTTTCAAAATGGTTGAAAAAGAAGTAAAACCGAACGATATAATGCCATATTCAGATATACTAATCGATGAAACCAAATGCGATTACTGCAAACTCTGCGAAGAGATCTGTCCCGAAGAAGCTATAAAGGTTGAAGGTAAAAGAATCGATTATAAATTACCAGATAAAATCGCTGAAATCTTTATAGATCAAGATCTATGTTCACATTGCGGTTATTGTGAAGAGGTTTGCCCATACAACGCTGCACATACGATTAAACCGATTGAAGGAGAGATAAAGCTTTACATGGCAAGGATGTATCGATGCGATCCTATAGGTTGTGCCGCTTGCATTAAGGTTTGCAAGCACAACAAGGTCTGGTTTGTTTCCAAGGATGGAGTTGACTTCAACGAGAAATTCTGCATTTACTGCGGAGCTTGTGAAAACGCTTGTCCTTACGATTTGATAAAGATAAGAAGAAAGGTCGTGTATACAAAAGAGCTTGCAGAAAATCCGCCGTGGAGAGAAGCATGGGAAAAAGCCTTGGAAAGAATTATAAGAAAGGAAAAATCAAAAGAGATCTCAAAATTTGAACTTGAAACTAAGGAAATCGAAGTTGTTGAAGAAGAAAAAGAAATCGAGCCAATTAACGTTGAAATTCTTAAAGTTTTAGAGCAGAAGATTTCAAAAATCGAAACATTACTAAGAAAGCCAAAGTATAGAAGGGCAGTAGAATCTGGAAAGGTAGATGCATTAGCGAGAGGTGTTGAAGTTGAAGGCTAAAAAGCTTAAAAATAAGAGAATAGTCTTGGCAATCACTGGTAGCATAGCTGCGGTTGAAACAGTTAAACTTGCAAGGGAATTGAGGAGAAGAGGAGCAGAAGTCATTGCTGTCATGAGTAAATCCGCAACTGAGATAATAAGCCCAACTGCTCTAGAATTTGCTACTGGAAACAGAGTAATAACTGAAATTACTGGATGTGTTGAACACGTCCTCTACTTTGGGAGTAATGGGATAGCAGATCTGCTTTTAATTGCACCAGCTACCGCAAACACGATATCGAAGATAGCATACGGTATAAGCGATACTCCAGTAACTATTTTTGCAACGTCAGCACTCGGTAGTGGAAAGCATGTACTAATTGCACCAGCAATGGATGAATCCATGATAAAGAACAAGACGATCTTAGAAAACATAGAGAAATTAATAGAGTTAGGTGTTGAAGTCATTCAGCCAAGATTTGAGGAGGGTAAGGCGAAATTTGCAAGTATTGAAACTATTTGTTTGCATGTTGAGAGAGCTCTATACCCAAAGGAGTTTGCTGGAAAAAGAGTTATCGTTACCGCTGGCCCCACTTTTGAGCAGATAGATCCGATTAGATTCATAAGCAATAAGAGCTCGGGACTAATGGGTAGGGAATTGGCTTTAGAGTTTTGGAGAAGAGGAGCAGAAGTAGTTCTTATAACTTCTAAGCCAACAAATCTAAATCTGCCTAACTTTAAAGAGGTTAGAGTTTGGTCAGTTAACGATTTGCTAAACGCTTCGGTTTCAGAAGTTAGAAAGGGTTGTGATTTGTTTGTGGCTTCTGCTGCTGCATCAGATTTTGTAGTTGAAAAAGCTGAAAAGAAGATAAAGACTTGTCCAGAGTTAACTCTAACACTAAAATCCGCTCCAAAGGTTCTCAAAGAGGTTAGAAAGATCTATAACGGAGCGATAATTGGATTTAAGGCTGAGACTGGGGTTAGCGACGATGAACTACTTAAATGCGCTAAAGAGAAGATGATAGAAGACAATTTAAACATGGTTGTAGCGAACGATGTAATAGAGAGAGGTATGGGTACTGAAGACACTAGAATTCTAATTCTTACGCATAAGAGAGCGGAATGGTTCGAGGGATACAAATGGGAAGCTGCCGAAAGAATAGTTAAAGCATATATCGAAGACTGTCTATGATATTCGTTCCCGCAAGCGTTACGTGTATATTTTCGCCAGAGATTTCCGATAATCCACTGAGTTCGGGTAGTATAGGTGTTGGATTTACGATAAACATGGGTGTAACTGCTAAAAGGGGTAATGGGATCAAGTTTAATGGAAAGCCAATAGAATTTCCAACTGTGGAATACGTCTTAAATCGAATTGGTTTAAACGGTGTAGAATTAAAATCAGAGTTACCTCTCGGTTGTGGATTCGGTTTGAGTGGAGCTTCTGCCTTAGCTACGGCTATGCTTTCTGAACAACCAAATATACATCTTGCAGATCTCGCACATGAAGCAGAAGTTTTAAATAGGACTGGTTTAGGCGATGTGGTTACACAAGTCTTTGGAGGGTTAGTTGTAAGAAAAAACGCATCATGCCCATCTAAGGCAATAGTATTAAAATTCGCATGGAATTTAGAATTAGATTTCCTGATAATTGGAAAAATAGACACAAAAGAGTTTTTAAGTGAAGATGTAACAAGGAAAAGAATAAAAAAAGCTGGAATTTACTGGACAAAGGAGTTTATAAAAAATCCAACGATAGACAACCTCTTCAGATGTTCCAACGGATTTGCAAAGGAAACTGGATTAATCGAATTTGTGGAGGATGTAATAGAAGCTGTTAAAAGTCAAAACGGTTTAGCTTCAATGGTTATGCTCGGTAAAGCTGTGTTTGCTCTAAATGGTTTTAAAGCTTTAGAAGAGTTTGGAAAACCGTTTAAAGCCAGAATAGATTGTTGTGGTGTTAGAAATGAAAGTGTCTGCGGTTCAATGCAGAATAGGAGATTTTAAAAGTGCTGAAAGACTTGCAAAAATCGCAGTAGAGAAAGATGCTGAAATTATTTTGTTTCCAGAGTACTTCTCATACGATAGATTTTCATTGGAGATAACCGATATAACTTTAAAATTCTTAAAGAATTTTAGTAAGGATTACGGAGTTGCGGTTTGTGGAAATGTAGTTATCGAAGACAACGGTTTAAAAAATAGAGCGTATATATTTAAAAATGGGGAATTAATTGGTTATCAAGATAAAATCCATCCAACGAGGATTGAAAGGAGTTACGGGATTTCACGTGGCAATAAACTTGAAGTTTTTGAAGTTAATAACGCTAAGATTTGTATTCTAATATGTGCGGATATACTCTATCCCGAGATTTGCAGAATAGCTGGATTAAAATTCGTAGATATAGCATTAAACCCAGTAGTATCTTTTAAGTATTCAGAACTCCCAGGAAAAGATTACAGATATTGCTTGTACTTCACTCGCTCATTCGAGAACTGTTATGCGATAGTTAAAGCATCTGGAATAGGAACAACATTTAGTGGTTCAGAAGCTGTTGGAAGGAGTTTGATATCTACTTTTGATGGAATTATTGCAAAAAGCGAAGACGAAAATACAGAAGACGTTTTAGTTGCGGAAATAGATTTAGACAGAATTAAAAAGTATAGGGAGGTAAACTACACGCTGTATGATCGAAACTTAGATGCCTATTGTGAACTCTTTCTCGCACTGAACAATAGATGACAAAGTTAAACATCAGATAAAAATTCGGAGAGCATTTTAAAAATCAAATAAAGATTCTAAACCCTATTTATGCGAACCTAATTACCAACTTTGTCATCTACTGTTGAAAGGCGAGGCTTCTAACCCGTGGGATGTGAACTCTTTGAGCTTCGTTGAGTTTTTTTACATCTTTTGATTTGTTGAATGTATCTTAGTTTTTATAGGTTTTTATGA
>CAZFII010000042.1:0-8062 GCA_964518925.1 uncultured archaeon | reverse complement strand
TTAACACGTCCAGTGATGAACCATTAATTAATTTTTCCAATTTTGCTATATTGATCTTTCTCCGCACTTTGTCAATCAGATAAAAATCGTAATGGATTTAGAAAAAACGACTCCATTTATGTTAACTTAATTGCCAACCTTCGGAACTACTGTGAAGTGTGTGGATTCTTAACGAGAATGTCCTCAGACTTACTCTTCATCAGATATGGATCAGCACACCATTTCTCCTTACCTCTTGCAGGATTTGGGGTTATGGTTTAGCTTTGATAAAATTTTGCAGCTTTTTGGCATTGTTATTCGATAAAGCAAAGTATTCAAATTATTCACAATGGTGTCACGACTAAAATTTTTAATATATAAATCATAGCAATACAGCTTTATATATGTCTTGAGTATCTAACTCTTAAAAATGATCACAAAGTCTAAGCTGACACCAATGATGGAACAGTATTATAGAATTAAGCAAAAATATAAAGATGCACTACTGTTCTTTAGAGTTGGAGATTTTTATGAGTTGTTTGATGAAGATGCAAAAATTGCTTCTAAGGAGCTTGGGATCGTTTTAACATCTCGCGATAAAAAGCATCCAATGGCTGGAGTGCCACATCATGCCGTATATCCTTACGTGAAGAGACTTATCGAAAAAGGATACAAAGTGGCGATATGTGAACAAGTAGAAGATCCCTCAAAAGCTAAAGGTTTAGTGAAAAGAGAAGTTGTCAGAGTTATAACTCCCGGAACGCTCATCGAAGAGGAGCTTTTAACTACTGAAAACAACTTCTTATTGGGAATTTTTGAAAGTTCAAATGGTTATGGGTTAGCATTTCTTGACATTTCGACTGGAGACTTCTTCACAACAACTGTAAGGAGTAAAGATGATGTTATTGGAGAGATTTTAAAGTATAACCCAGTAGAATGCATAGTTCCAGATGACTTCGACGAATCACTCTTAGACGAAATAAAAAAACTCGTTAAAACCGTTCATAGAGTTGAGAGTGATAAGTTCTCGCTTGAAAAATCTTTAGAAATTTTAAAACAGTCAATCCAAGAATTTGAAAATCTTGAATTAGAGCAGGAATCGATTAGGGCATGTGGAGCAGTTTTGAGTTATGTGAGAGATTCTTTACTTTTGAAGGATCTAAATTTAAGACTTCAGAAATACACTACGAGTGAGTACATGGTTTTAGATTCGACAACTCTGAAAAACCTTGAAATTTTCAGAAATCTCATCGATGGCAGTAAAAAGGGTACTTTAATCGAAGTCTTAGATAAGACTATTACGGCGATGGGTAGCAGATTACTTAAGAAGTGGCTTCAGAGACCTTTGCTTGATATAAACGAGATCGAGAACAGACTTGATGCAGTTGAAGAACTTAAGGAGAAGTCTTTTATTAGGCATGGTATAAGAGAAATCCTCAAAGACGTTTACGACTTGGAAAGGATAGTTAGCAGAATAGATTTTAAATCCGCAAATGCGAGAGATTTAGTTGCCTTAAAGAATTCATTAAAGGCTATTTCAGAGCTTAGAAGATTTAACTTTAGCTCCAAAAAACTAAGGACTCTTATAAACAGTTTAGATACGCTTGAAGATGTTTACAAACTTATAGATTCCGCGATAGTTGATGATCCTCCCTTAACAATTAAAGAGGGGGGAATAATCAAAGATGGGTTTGATGATGAATTAGATGAGCTTAGAAAATTAAAAAGGGAGCATGAAGATTTTATTAAAAACTTAGAAGAAAGAGAAAGAAAGAGAACTGGAATTGAGAGTTTAAAGGTTGGATACAACACGGTCTTTGGCTATTACATTGAAGTTCCAAAGAGTAAAGCTAAGAACGTTCCAAGGTATTACATAAGGAAGCAAACACTAACGAATGCTGAAAGATTTACAATTCCTGAGCTTAAGGAGAGAGAAGAGAAGATACTTGCATGTGAAGAAAGGATAAAGAACTTGGAATACGAGATATTTGAAAGAATTAGGGATGAAGTTTCAAAGCATATCGAAAGGATAAGGAACTGTGCTAGAGTAGTTGCTGAGATAGACGTCTTGGCATCTCTTGCGGAAGTTGCAACTCTATACAACTACGTGAGACCAAAAGTTAACGATGGATATGCAATAATAATAAGAGATGGAAGACATCCAACTGTTGAATTAACAACTAAATTCATACCAAACGATGCAACTATCGATGAGAACAGTAGAATTTTAATAATTACTGGGCCAAATATGGCTGGGAAGTCAACGTACTTAAGGCAAATAGCTTTGATAACAATTCTCGCCCAAATAGGGAGCTTTGTTCCAGCGAGCTATGCTATTATTGGAATTGTTGATAGAATTTTCACAAGGATTGGTTCAGTTGACGACATAACTAAAGGACACAGTACATTTATGGTTGAAATGCTTGAGATAAGTAGAATCCTTAAAAACGCTACAAAACGTAGCTTAATACTCCTAGATGAAGTCGGTAAGAGTACGAGTACAAAAGATGGCTTGAGTTTAGCATGGGCTATTGTTGAGTACTTACACGAGATAGGTGCGAAGACACTGTTTGCTACACATTACCATGAACTGGCAATACTTGAAAACACGCTTAATGGCGTTAAGAATTATCATTTCGGGATTAAAGAGGTAAATGGTAAAATCGAATTCGATAGAAAGATAAAAAGAGGTTCATCGAATGAGAGTTACGGAATAAAAATTGCTGAGATGGCAAATCTTCCAAGGAAGGTTATTGAAAGAGCTTATGAAGTTCTAAACAATTGGAGAATTGAAAATAATGATCTACTTAAATTTTTAGAGGAAATAGCAAAAATAGACGTTGTAAACCTTACTCCAATCCAAGCCTTAGTCGAGTTGGATAAAATAGTTAGGAAATGCAGAGAGATCGTAAAGAGCTAAAAAATAAGCTTGAAAAATTAATCGATGAGCTTGAAAAGATCAATAGGTTAGTTAACGTTAAATCCATTGACAAAGCTATAGAATGTTTAAAAATAGCTGTAAAGGAATTAGAGGAGTTCGAAAGGAAGGGATTAGAGAGTTTTGAACATTACGATGCGAAGCTCAGACTTTTGAAGAGAATTGGTGGAACTTATTATTTGGAAGCAGAACAAACAAAGTTATCCAAAATCGGTTACAGACCTGATGCAATTGTTATAAAAGATAAAGAGGTCTTAATCGTTGAAATAGAGAAAGATAAGAGTAGATTTCTTAAAAAGATAAGGAAACTTAGAGGATTATACAACAAAATTATTGAAAGTCCTATTTTAATTAATAGAAGTCTTAAAATCGTATTTGGGCTCGTAGAAATGGATTTAGACGATAAGTTAAAGGAAGAACTGAAGAATCTAAAAAACGTAGAAATATATAGAATCACAAAAGATAAAATTGAAAGAATATATTAGTAGTCTATTACAACGATAAACTCAAATTCAACTTGTAATTGAAAAGTTCTTATGTCAACTATTCTTATTATAAATAAAATTGTATAAGCGAGTAAGATTTAAGTGTTTTAATATCTATATATTATATATGGCGGCGGGAAGGAGAGTTAGATGTAAGAGTTGCGGTTACGAGTGGATTTCAAAGGCAAAGAAGAAGGGGCCAAGATGCCCTAAATGTAAGTCCACTGACGTAGAAGAGATAAAAGAGTGATTTAATTTTTTATTTTAAAAATTTTTTATAAATATTAATGAAAATGAATAATTTTATGCTCTGACTTTTCCACTACTTTTATAATTTTTTTGTATATATAGCAGAGATATGTCTACACTGGAATATGCCTTGTAAGCTGTTCATCCTATATTATAATCACTTTAGATGATCTGATTTCGTAGCAGAAAGTCTTTCCATCTCTGCTCATTGACGGGCTTTTAGGAGCGAAATACCTAATACAAAAGCAAATGATGATTATGCCAGCTAACTTTCTTTGACTTACCTAATTTAATCTATTATATATTTAGCTTAAAATTTAAAACTCCAATAAATCAGAGCTTAAGCATAGTATTGTGTTCCGAAAGTTAGATTAACCTCATTATAGTTAATTGTTTTAATGCTGTTCAGAGAGTTTGCAGAGTTTTGTCAAATAATTGAAAAGATTTCGTCAACTCTCGAAATGACTGCAAGAGTTGCGATATTCATAAAGAGAATAGAGGATGATGACGATCTCTACAACGTAATACACTTCTTAATGGGAAGGATTTACCCACCTTGGGATGAGAGAGAACTCGGTATTGGAATCGGTATTATCTATGAAGCCTTAGAAAAGATCAGTGGGTTAAGTAAAACTAAGATAGAGCACATGCTAAAAGATTTTGGAGATATGGGTTTAGTTGCTGAAAACGTTTTGAAGAAGAAGAGAATTGCAACCCTTGCATTTGAAGAGTTGACAATCAAAAGGGTTAAAGAGATTTTTGATGAAATATCATCTCTAGTTGGCGAAGGAAGTAGAAAAAAGAAAATAATGCTCCTAACTGGATTGTACAGTTCTGCTTCCCCAATTGAAGCTCGATATTTAACAAGGCTCATACTAGGTGAGATGAGATTAGGTATCGGTGAGGGAATCATAAGGGACTCCATTGCGAGAGCGTTTGGAATTCCAGTCGAAATCGTTGAAAGGGCTTATATGATCTCTAACGATTTGGGAAAGGTTGCAGTAGTTGCAAAGAATAGAGGAAAAGAGGGACTTGAAGGTCTAAAGATACAACTCCACGTCCCAGTTAGAATGATGCTTGCACAAGTAGCTGAAAGCGTTGAAGATGCTATAAGAGAGATGAAGAACGTTGCAGTAGAATGGAAATTCGATGGATCTAGAGTTCAAGTTCACTGGGGTAATGGGAAGGTCACGATATATTCAAGGAGACTTGAAAACGTTACAAAGGCTTTACCAGAAATAGTTGAAGCCGTAAAGAAGTCTGTTAAGGAAGGAGTAATATTAGATGGAGAAGTGATTGCCGTCAAAGATGGTAAGCCAATGCCATTTCAGCAAGTTTTAAGGCGTTTCAGAAGGAAGCACGAGATAACAAAGATGATGGGAGAAATTTCACTAATAGTTTACTTCTTCGACATACTCTACAACGATGGAGAAGTGATAGATCTACCACTTGAAGAAAGAAGAAAGATCCTTGAATCAGTAGTGAAGGAGAACGAGATTGTTAAAATCGCCAATCAGATAGTCACTAACAAAAAGGAAGAAATAGAAAGGGTCTTCAAAGAGGCTTTAGAAGCTGGACATGAGGGAGCAATGCTCAAAAATCCAAAATCTCCGTATATTCCAGGTAAGAGAGGTAAGCACTGGCTAAAGCTTAAAGAGGTCATGGAGACACTAGATCTCGTTGTTATAGGTGGAGAATGGGGCGAAGGAAGGAGGAGTCACCTCATTAGTTCATTTGAGCTTGCATGTAGAGATCCAGTTACTGGCAAACTCCTACCAATTGGAAAGGTTGGAACTGGTTTTACAGATGAGGATCTTGAAGAACTTACAAGGCTTTTTAAGCCACTCAAAATGTATGAGGATGGTAAGACGATCAAATTCCAGCCTAAGATAGTTTTTGAAGTCGCATATCAGGAGATACAGAAGAGTCCAAAGTATGAGAGCGGATACGCATTGAGATTTCCACGTTTTATAAGGATAAGAGAAGACAAGAGTCCAGAAGAAGCAGATACAATTGAGAGAGTTGAGCAACTCTACAAATCTCAATTCGGTGGTAAAGCATGAGATCCAAAGCATTCGCTTTGTTAACACTAGTTTTTTTAATGTCCGTGTATTACGGATACTCTATAGCAAAGGAGAATCCAGAATTCTATAAAAACTACATAGAGCAGTTCTTTTCTAAGTTTAAATTCATAAAGAATTACAGTAGTGAGATGCTTGTATTAGTAATATTTTGTAATAACGCTATAAAATCACTTGTATTTATGCTTACTGGGTTTTTCTTTGGAATTGCACCACTTGTATTCATTGCAGCGAATGGATTTCTCTTAGGATTAGTTTTAGCAATAAAAGAACAAAGTATGGGGATTTTTAATGTTTTAATGCTTATAGTTCCTCACGGAATACTCGAAATACCAGCAGTACTACTCGCATCCTCTCAAGGTGTAGTACTTGGATACAGATTTTACGAAGCGTTGTTTAAGGGAAAGGAGTTTAGAGTTTATGTAATTGATTCTATAAAATTTTATTTAAAGTTTGTTTTGCCAATTCTACTCATAGCTGCTTTTGTCGAAGTGTACGTAACGCCGTATATAGCAAGCTTAATTTTCGGGATATCAAAGCAAATCCCATGAAACTCGTAATATGTAGTATAAAGGATTTGGCTTCAATGAACATAAGAGATGCATTACTAAACATTTTAGACTTTGATAGAACAAAATTCGGTGATTACACTTTTTACATTACTGATGATATAGCGATAGCTGAAGTAGATGAGGATTTGATATATGCTGATTACATCGACATAAGGCTTTCCAAGTTTATAGAGTTTGATGAAATACTATTCGCTTCAAGACACAGCAGTAAAGACAAGAGAAAGATATTCTCTGTTCACGTATCTGGAAACGTTGACAGAGCAGATTACGGCGGAAAACCCTATAGCTTAGCGAAACCTTCTCCAATAACTATTAAAAATTACGTCTTAGCTTTAAAAGATAAACTCAACAGAAAGCCAGAATTTCAGTTTACACTTGAAGCTACTCATCATGGCCCATCAGAGATTTCGAAACCTTCAGCATTCTACGAAATCGGATCAACTGAAAACGAGTGGAGAGATGAGGAAGCGTCTTACATCGTGGCAGAATCTATTGTCGAGGCAATTCGAAGTAATAGAACTGATTGGAAAATTGCAGTTGGTATTGGAGGTACTCATTACGTTCCAAGACAAACGGAAATAATTCTCAATACAGATTTCACGTTCGGACACAACTTCGCCAAGTACACTTTCAACGGATTAAACGAAGAAATACTAACTAAGGCTATAGAGCTTAGTAACGCCAAATATATAATATACGATGAAAAGTCAGTTGTTTCAAAGATTAAAAATCTGATTAAAGATGTTGCAGGTAAAATTGGTGTAGACGTTTTGAAAACCAAAGAAGTTAAGGAGAAACCTTCTTAGCAATGTCTTTAATGGATAATTGTAAAATTACCCTTTATTTAATGTTAATCTTCTATTTTGGCTATGTATGATAGTTCAATATTCGATAGCGTGTTTTTTCTCAAGAATATATTGAGGATCCTAACATCGTTAATCGTTGTACATAAGACATTTGAATAATTGTTTAGAATTTTGGTCGTATCAGAATTTTTATACAGCAATTTTAAATCTATAGTTCATAAGTTTAAAATAAAATTTTTCATCAGGAATAAATTTTAACTTAATAATTGCTATATTGAAAAATCACTGATAAAACAAGTTTCTTTAAGCAAGTGCAAAGTTGAAATAGACCTTTCCATAAACAACTGCTTGTAGAAGAACCTCTTTCCAGATTCTAAAACCCTTAGACTGTATCTTGCAATCTTTTCTGCAAGTTTTTTCGTCTCTTCCTCTAACTTTTCATCTGGAACTACTTTGTTCACCAATCCAATTCTATAGGCTTCTTCAGCTGAGATAAACTCTCCAGTGAATCCCATTTCAAAAGCCTTTTTCCTCCCAACGGCTCTACTGACAAAAACTATAGGTGTGTAACAAAACAAACCTATCTGAACACCGGGAGTTGAAAACTTTGCACTCTTTGCCGCTACAGCCATATCACATGCTGCTACAAGCTGACATCCAGCAGCTGTAGCTACTCCGTGAACTTGAGCTATGTACGGCTGAGGAGCATTTCTTATTGCAAGCATTACATCGTAGCATTTTTTGAAAAGTCTTTCGACCTCTAATGGATGCTTTTTTAGTATTTCATTTAAATCGTGTCCAGACGAAAAGACTTTCCCTGCACCTTTTATTATTACAACTCTTACTCTTCTCTCATCTGAAATCTTTTTTATAAGCTCTTCTAATTCCTTTAATAATTCAAATGAGAGAGCATTTCTTTTCTCTGGTCTATTTAGTGTTATGTAACCTATTT
>CAZFII010000041.1:0-8113 GCA_964518925.1 uncultured archaeon | reverse complement strand
TTATACTTCTCAACTATTTCCTTAAATGCATTAGCGACGTAATCTACTTCATTCCAGCTTAAACCATAAGTTGATAGTTTAAAATACCTTGTTAGTCCTGGTTTTATTCCATGTATCTTCTTCCTTTTAAGTTCATGATACAAGAAGTATCTACCCTTTTTAGCTTTCTTAGATATTTCGTACAAATTCTCTGCATGGAAAAACATTAAATCGTGATTATGTGGCTTGTCTCCCAATTGTTTTATCTCAAGCTCCTCCATTTTAGATGCAAAGTATCTCGCTTTTTTCACTTCCTCATCCCATTTCTTTACCCTTTCTTTAACATGTGGAAAAGAGGCGATTAAAGTCATAAGTGGAACTCCTCTAACACTGCATCCAAGCAATTCGATTTCTTTATTTTTGTATTTCTTAGATTTTCTCAAGACGATTTCAGCCCACTCCTCTTTCATTCCCAAAACTCCTATTGGCCCAGTTGAAGCCATTGATTTGTGTCCGCTTCCAACTATAAAATCTGCATTGATTTCCTTAAGCTTTATCGGCATTCTACCAACAGCATATGCAGCATTAACAAGTAATGGGACATCGTAATCTTTGCAGATTTTTGCAATTCTTTTCACATCTGGTAAATTCCCGTAATTTCCATCTGGATACGTTAAAACTGCTAGAACGACTTCTCCTTTTTTTGTAGTTTCGTCTAATACTTCAGCGTATTTCTCTGCTTTAATTTTAAATTCTGGATAACCAGTGTTTGGAACTTCTGCTACGTTTAACTTGCATCGTTCAGCAGCTAAATAACTTGTGTAATGTGCATTTCCATCTAAAACAACCCATGCATCTTTCTTAGCTAAGCTGTGCATAACCATAAACTTTGCCTCTCTTGCCCCATGAACAACTCTCGCTACATCGCAACCCAAAAACTTTGGTAACTCTTCGTTTATAAAATTGTATATCGGTGGATTTTTTATCTCTTCAAGTTTCCCTTGGCAAAAATCACATATACTGTATCCATCACCCCATTCGAGTAAAGCTTTTTTAGCTTCTTCAGTAAGCCTACCTCCAGTCTGAATTGGATCTATGTTTATGAAGTTTTTTGTTTTCCTTTCGAGCATTGTTATAATGTTTACAACAGAGTTATAACGGTTACTACGTAACTCAAGATCAAAGCGATTAATGGTGTAATTATCCAGCTTGCAACAATCCTTTTCAGAAATCCAATTCTAACGGATCTTAAGCCCTTATACAAACCAACACCGCTCACAGCACCAACTATACAATAAGTAGTCGATACAGGCATACCTAAGATTGTAAACAACAGTACAGTTATTCCAGCTCCGAATTGTGCTGAGAATCCAGAGAATGGATCTAAAGCAGTAATACCCTTACCTATTGTTTCAATTACCCTATGACTGACAATTCTTGCACCTAAGAACAGTGTAAACGCTCCTAGTATTCCAGCTTGGATTTGATTCAAAATTCCATAGTGGACTGCTGGTGCTAAAGCTGTGGCAAGCTCATTTGCACCGGTATTAAAAGCTATGATCGAGCCACTTATAAACAACAGTTTTTTTATTATATTTTCAAGTTTAAACATCGGAATCTTGGACGATAGAACTTCTAACAATTTGTACACAATCACTGCAAAAACAAACGCACCAAAAGGTGAGATTATCCACGAAAGAACTATTTCAATTACCGTTGAAGTATTTACGGATTTTCCCAATGCTAAGGCAGAACCGATAATTCCAGCAACAACGGCTTGATGACTTGAAACTGGCATTTTTAAAACATTTGCAAGAACGATAGCGATGGACGCAAGGAGTAGAGGAATTGTTACAATCCTTTCATCTACTTCCGCTATGTTTCCGCCAACTGTCTCCATAACGTTCCTTCCACCGATTACGAGTCCAATCAAAACAAGGATGAACAACAGATATATCGCTCTCCTCAAGCTTAAGACACCACAACCTATGCATATCCCGTATGAATTACTCGTATCGTTCGAGCCAATTGCGAACGCTATTGCTATGCATGCTATTAATTCAAGCATTGCGAATTATAAAAAGACCATAAATTTATTTATTTCGGCTAAGAGTTGGGCGTGGATACGCATTCTTAACTTAAAGCATATATTTAATATTTAAAGCTTCCGCTTTAAGTTAACACGTCGGTGGTGATGCAACATTGTTGACGAAGTAACCACAATGTAGTGTCACGACCAACACGTCCACACTAAAATAAAAAAACTCTTGTGAAATGTATAACATATGAAGTACAAGTTCATAGATCATACAGCGGATATTGCATTTGAGGTATATGGAAAGGATTTAGCAGAGTTACTTGAAAACGCAAGTTACGCATTCTATGAGGCATTTGTATATACTGAAAAGGTTCAAAAGGAATACGAGAAGGAATTAGAAATTGATGCAGAAGAACCAGATTACCTGTTGTACAAGTGGCTTAATGAACTCCTATACCTTTTCGATACGGAGTTCTTCGCTGCTAAAGAAGTTAAAATAAAAGTAGAAAACAACAAAGCAATTGGAAAATTAATCGGTGGAAAATTTGACTCAAGTATGGTGAAAGTTGAGCCAAAAGCGATAACTATGCACAAGTTTAAAGTTGAGAAAAACGATATCTGGAAAGCCTTTGTAGTAATAGATATATGAAGGAAATCTACCTACCACTTCACAGCGGAAGAGTTCCTTACTGGTTATTTAAAAAGATGAGAGAGTTAGCAGAACCAATAGTGAAGATAATAATTGACGAATACGGAGAGAAGGAGTTCTTTAAAAGGATATCTAATCCGATATTCTTTCAATCCTTCTCAAATGTATTGGGATTTGACTGGAATTCTTCTGGATCGACAACGGTTTTAACAGCAGTTTTGAAATCCGTGCTAAACAGAGGAGAATTCGATATAAGAGTTGCTGGGGGTAAGGGTTCTAATGCGTTAAAAACTCCAGACGAGATAAAGATTTTTTCTGAAGAATTAGGTGTGAATCCTGAAAAACTCATAAGATTTAGTAGATTTTCGGCAAAGGTTGACAACTCTGCATTGATTGACAACTACTCGATATATCATCATGTAGTGATATTCTCAAAGAAGTACTTCACCGTAATCCAGCAGGGAATGAACCCAGCGGAAAAACTTGCGAGGAGATATCATTGGGACGTTTATACAGATATTCCAAGTATCGAAAACGTTCATTCTGGTATAATTTCCGAAAGATTTGAGGATAGAGTTGTAAACATGACTTCAAAGCTAAGTAGAGAAGCTAGAAAGTTATGCTTAGATATAATTAGAGATAATAGCTTCAAAAGGGATTACAAAAGGCTTATATCGATTTCAAGGTTTAAAGGGTCGCTGTATATTCCAAGGAAAATCGACTGGAAGGCAATTGAAATCGCTTACAACTTACAGCCTGAGAGGTTTGAAGATCTACTACTTATAAGAGGTATTGGTAGAGAAACTATTAGAGCTTTGGCTTTGATATCGGATTTGATATACAATGTAGAGTACGACAAACAAGATCCAGCAAAGTACTGCTTTGCAGTCGGCGGAAAGGACGGAGTTCCATTTCCTATAAGAAGACAAACATACGAAGAAGTTATAAAGTTCATGAAGGAAGTCGTAGAGTTATCTGGGAAGAGAGAACTCCTTCAGAGATTTTTTGTACTTAAACAATTTAACAAATCCTGACGAGTTTACCGTTCTCTATTTTAAATCTACCAATATTTCCCGGTATTAGATCGGCTATTATGCTTTGATCTATTTCGATTGAATAGTTTAAATCGAAGTAATTCTCCTTAAACCTACTAACCCTTATAACAACGTCGTAGAACCTCTCAAGTAAAGCCTTAACCTTTTCATCGTAAAGTTTGTCTGCGTACTTACCGATAACTGTTAAATCCTTATCAACGGAATCCAACAACCTTATGATATCCGTTAAACCCTTACGTCCCTCGATAATTGGAAGGATTGAAAAACCGTGAAGTATTAGAACGTCATTCTTCCCAAGCTTTTTAATCGTATTGATAAACTTTCTGTACCAAGTCGTTTCACTTATAAATTCGTACAACTTACCAAAAGTCGTTTCTTTTTTTAATCCGATTTTTATGATATTGATATCTTTAAGTGATTCTTTAGGATACGACTTTAAAAACATTTCTAACCTTCTGTACATCGTTTCAGTGTAGATAGCAATGTAAACGTTCTTATACTTAAAATGAGGAATCAAATGATTGAAAAGCAGAGATCTAATGGCATAAACTGAATCGTAAACAAATAGAGTTCTTAAACCATCGAGCTTAGATATAAGACTTTCAAGCTCTAAGATTTTCCTCACCTCCATTTGTACAATTAATTACACGATACCACAAAAACATAATAATCTTTCGGATAAAAACCGATATATAAATATAAATCATTATCGAAATGCCAAAATCTCAAAAGCATAAGTTTTTTCAATGGAGTTCTATGCAACAATGCCACCCGGAATAGAAGATATAGCTTCAGAAGAAGTCAAGAAATTAGGAGGTAAAATAAAAGAGATAAGGAGAAATAAGGGAAGAATATTTTTTGAAGGAGATAAGAGTTTAATTCCAAAACTGAATTTTTTTGCAAGATGTGTTGAAAGGTTTATAGTTTTGCTTGAAAAAAGTGAATTTGAAAGATTAGAAGACATATACAAGTCGATAAAAAGGCTTGACTTCTATTTTTTAAAAGGAAAGACATTCGCTGTCAGAAGCTTAAGGGTAGGAGAGCACGACTTCACTTCTATAGATGTTGCTAGAGTCGCTGGGCAAGCGATTATAGATAGCTACATGGAATCGTATGGAGAAAGGCTTAAAGTAAATTTAAACGAGCCAGATGTTATAATAAGAGTTGACGTTGTAAACAACGAGTTCTTCGTTGGTATAGATACTACTGGCGATGATGCTTTGCATAAGAGGTGGTGGAGAGTTTACAATCATCCAGCACATTTAAATTCAACCATTGCTTGTGCTATGATAAAACTTGCAGAATGGGATAAGGGTAAGAGTTTAATAGATCCTATGTGTGGAAGCGGAACAATTCCAATCGAAGCAGCATTAATCGGTAGAAATATACCAACTGGAAAGAATAGAGAATTCGCATATTTTAAACTGATTGGAAGAGAAATTCCAAATTATGAAGAAAACAATGATGTAATGGAACTCTATGGAGTAGAGAAGTTTAAAAAGCATGTTATAGGTGCTATAAAAAACGCTGAAAACGCTGGAGTACTAGACACTATAGAATTCAAAGTAGGAGATGCAACAAAGTTAAATGGAGTTTACGATTGCATAGTTACAAATCCACCTTACGGCTTAAGAATTGCGAGTAAAAAGATGATTAGGGAGTTGTACATTAAATTCCTTAAGAGTGCAAAGGATTGCATACACGATAAATCAAAGATCGTAATTATAACGGCAGAGGACAAACTGCTGAGAACAGCAGTAGAAATAAGCAAACTCAACATTAATCATGAGAGATTTGTGAAGTACGGTGGACTCAATACGAGGGTATTCGTCTTAACACAATAGATAAATACATCCATTTGCAATATAACGCAATGAGCGTTAGAGCAAAGTATCACTTTGCATCTATGACTTTTATAGCTGGGATAATTCTATCTATAGTAGGGATTGGCTACGGAATTTTTGTACACTTATCCAGAACTTCAGATCCATGTGAAATAAGACTTACATACGGTTTGGTTGGTGTAGGTTTACTCGTTACACTCTCTGGCTTAAACGCTATGATGAAAAGCAAAGTTTCATATAGCAAGTATATAACATTGATCGGTGCAGTTGTATCTGTAGTAGGAGTTATATCTTTTTTAATCAGTTATCCTGAGAATTGGATGTACCCGTTTGCAACTTATGTAATAGCTACGTACTCATGTGGAATATGCATTTTAATAGGAAACGCTTTTGCAAAAGTAGTTTTAAACCTAATAGAGGAAAAAACAGTTGTAAAAGAGGAGATTGCGGAAGAGGAGATAGAGAAGGTAATAGATGAAACAATGAAAAGAGTTGTAGATTTTTCCGATACCTCCATTAAGTTTAAAGATGTAAGTACTGAAGATTTTAAGCCAGGTAAGGCTTTTTTTGAAAAAGACAAAATCGTTAAGGTAAAAGATGATGTTTCGGAGGTTTACGAGCTAAGAAAAATTAAAGAAAGTAAGGTTGAAATCAAGGATGAGGAGATCGATGACATTGCCAATATGCTTAGGGAAACTATAAAAAAGGAGAAGGATAAGAAGTTTTGGAGGTGATTGAGTGGCTAGGGGATTAGACGTTGGAACTATGAACATTGTCTGTGCAGAGAAGGAAGGGGAGAATATAATTTTTACACAGCAGAGAAATGCGTTTTTAGAGCTTGATGCAAGCGAATTAACGAAAAACATGCTTGATGCTGCAAAAGTTCTATACGTACAAAAAGACGACAAGTTCTACATTTTAGGTGATGATGCATTTAAATTTGCAAACGTCTTCAAAAGACCTGCGAGAAGACCAATGAAGCATGGGATAATAAGTCCGGAAGAGAAGGAATCAATACCGATGATAAAGTTGTTAGTAGAAAGATTGCTTGGACAACCATCGAGTTACAACGAAATACTTTACATATCATCTCCAGCGGATCCAATTGATTTGAACGTCAACGTTCTATATCACAGAAAAACAATGGAGGCCTTAACGAGAAGACTTGGATACGATACGTATGTAATCGATGAGGGGTTAGCGGTAGTTTATTCAGAGTTGGGAAAATACGGATTTACTGGTGTTGGAATAAGCATAGGAGCTGGATTAACGAACGTTACCGTTGCATATCTAGCTACGCCAGTCGTATCCTTCAGCATCGCGAAGGGTGGTGATTGGATAGATGAACAAGTTGCAATAGCCACTGGCCTAACAAAGGAGAGAGTTACTGCTATTAAAGAAAAGGATTTCTCCCTCGAAAAAGAATTTGAGATTGGGAGTGTTGAAGGAGCGTTGTCCATATACTACGATGCCTTAGTGACTTATATCGTTCAAAATTTGAAGAGGAAACTTGCAGAAGTAACACCTCCTGAAGCGGAATTTCCAATAGCTATAGCTGGAGGTAGTGCAAAACCAAAAGGCTTTTTGGAGTTGTTCGAAAGGAGGCTGAGCGAAGCTAAGTTACCGATTGACGTTTCAAAGATAAAATTAGCTAAAGAGCCGTTGTATTCAGTTGCAAGGGGTTGTTTAATCGCTGCTCTAACTAAAGAAGGTTCAGAAGTTCCAGAATAAAATTTATATTTGTATTACAAGATCAACATATGGCGTATTACTACGACCCTTTCTCGTTCCTAAGTGGGCTAATATGGTTTCTGTTTCTGTTCTATCTAATAATCGCTCCCCAGCTACAGTACAGACAACTTATGTCCGCAAGAAGATCGATAATGCAAAAACTCGGTGAGAAGAGAGGTAGCAACGTAATCGCAATGATTCACAGACAAGAGAGTATTGGATTATTTGGAATACCATTCTACAGATTTATCAGTATAGAGGACTCTGAGAAGATTTTAAGAGCTATAAGGAGTACTCCAAAAGACAAACCTATAGATCTAATTCTTCATACTCCCGGTGGGCTTGTATTAGCTGCTTCACAAATTGCAAGAGCTTTAAAGGATCATCCAGCTAAGACAACTGTAATCGTTCCGCATTATGCCATGAGCGGTGGAACTCTTATAGCTCTTGCAGCAGATGAGATAATAATGGATCCGCATGCAGTCCTAGGCCCAATAGATCCGCAGCTTATGAACTATCCAGCTCCTTCAATTCTAAACGCTGTTAAGAAAAAAGATCCAAAAGATATCGATGATCAAACACTTATAATGGCTGATATAGCTGAAAAAGCGATAAATCAAGTTAGAGAGTTAGTATACGAGCTTTTAAAGGATAAACTTGGAGATGAAAGGGCAAGAGAAGTTGCAAAGATTTTAACCGAAGGAAGATGGACTCATGATTATCCGATCACTGTGGAAATAGCTAGAAAACTCGGTCTAAACGTTTCGACTGATGTTCCACCAGAAGTATACGAACTGATGGAGCTGTATCCACAACC
>CAZFII010000040.1:0-8609 GCA_964518925.1 uncultured archaeon | reverse complement strand
ATATTTCCATATCTCTTGGAATAAAACGCTATCGAGTTTATAACTTAATCATGTTAGTGGCTCCAGTAGTTGTGCAATTGATAATATTCTTAGCTATTAATAATCGAGAATGAGTTTTCTGCTATCCAAAAGCAACTGCTAGACATTGCGAGTACATTCTCAATAAATATAAAAGAGAAATTCTCAATAATGTTCATCTCGCCATGAGATAATTCGATATTTCTCAAAATTCGACACATTCTCTGGCCTATTATTCATTCAAGTTGATTTATACTTCCTGAATAGATCTAACATAGTCTTGGGCACTATTGTATGAATAGGTACAATCTCCTTAGGATTTATCGCTTTTATAATGTCCTTAAACTCGTATGGATGATAATGTCCACTTAGATGGAGTCTATAGTTCGTAATTCCCAGAAATCTAAGCCAGTTGCTTATCTTTTTCTCTTCGATTATCCACTCCTCACTTAGCGGTTCTCCTAGAATTGAAATGTGCAGTAATCCGCTAGTATCCTCATCCAATAACTTCACAATGGTTTTCACATCCTTTACACCCGTTGCGGGGATGAATATTGCGGTTTTTCTATCTCTTAACATGCTCAGATATTCAAACTCGAAGTTGTTTAGGAGCTCAATTCCAGAGGTGCTACGAGGTGCAAGTATTAGCTCGTTCTCCACAGGATAATCAATTGCATCAATCGTAACATCCAGAAGCTGTGCATAGTAAGCGTTTTCAAAGACTGGTGTGTAATCAGATTCCCAAAGAAGCTCAAGAACTGCTAATGTTGCCTCTAAATCTAAAGGATGCGCTGTAATGAATAGTAACTTGCGATCGTATCTTTCAAGAATGTCTCTAAACATAGCCTTAAATTGAGACGGAGTCAGAAAATTCATCCTTCTACTAAAGTTTGTACCCTCTATAATGGCGAGATCAACACCATCTTCAGCCAGTTCTTTGAGATTATCCATAGTATTGCTAAGTATGGTGTAAGGTGTAGTTAATCTGAAATCTCCTGTATAGATTATGGAAGCTTCCTCAGTATCAATTCTGAAAGCAAAAGAAGGGAAAGCACTATGAGAAACTTTCACGTATCTGATTCTTCTACTCTCTTCAACATCCTTAAAGTCTGTAAAGGATAAAGTCTGAGGGAAGAGCTGTTGTTTCCAGCCAAACCACCAAGATCTAGATAGAATTTCGGCTATTTCTTTGGAGGACACATAAACTGAAACTTCTTTTGGTATGTTTAGGCTGCCTAAGTGATCTAAATGCAGATGGGAGATGTATATTTCCTCGATGCCTTCGTAAGCTTCTTTAGGTGGTATAACCTTCATTTCTCTTAATTCTTCCACGCTATCGGGTTGAATCGAGAAACCGTAAAAATTCTTCAATTGTGTAAAGTTTACTCCCTGATCAAGCATAATACTCATAGATGGAGATTCAACTACTACACAGTTACCACCAATTGTGTTGAAACCTCCATAGATCTTAACCTTCGTTTTACCTAAGCTATAGACCATCATAGGCTAAAGAAGAATTGTTCCTTTTTCTCAATAGCTACCTTTCGCTGGAATGGCAGACGCTTCAGCGGATTTTTGATAGCCAGTATTACAGGTTCATCTGTCCTAACGCCGTAAACCAGATATATCCAATATTTATCGCCTAATTTTTTAGCAAGTTCTGATTCTTCTCTTGTAAGACTTATGCTAAGTGTCTTTCCAGTCTTAGTCTTAATCTCAATAATTCTCTCCTCAACAATTCTACCATCAGAATCCTTCTTTACACTTCTAACGTCATGATGCTCATAGCCTGAAACCCTTACAGCTTCCCTTCCGCACGAAGATTCATAGTTGAAAACTATTGGTATGCTTTCATCTTCAGTCCAGCCCCATACTTCATCACTAACGACATCTTCGACTTCGGGAAGGAATGCAGAACTTATGAAAATAAACCTTGGATCATTTATTCTTATTTCTGGTTCACTAGCATTAAAGAACTCTTGACCGTTAAGTTTCCTCTTAACATTTTCATATTCCCTTATGGCTTCAATTATTCTAATTATTCCTCTCTTTGCCTCATTCTGATAGAAAGTGTTACGGGATACTCTGACAATATCTGGTATTTTTGAGAAGACATCTGCTAAACCGTGTATTTCATCTACAGGAATGGAACTCGTAAGAAGAGAGGATAACTTTTCTATAAGTTCAATTCCCCTAAGTATCTTCAAGCTTCTCGTGCTAAAGTCTGCTGCAATGCCTATAGGTTCACTATACCTTAATTCACCATCGATTAGAATCTCAACCTCGGTAAGCAGAATAACTTTCCTTTCATCGCTCTTAAATACAAAGTTCTTCACGTAATCATCGCTTTTGAAAAATTTTATCAAACTGTCTAAGATTTTCTCAGGATTCTCAATTGGGAAATCTACTACTCTTTCATCTTTTAGCCTTACTATTATTCTTCCTTCACGCTCTTCGACATCAGCACCAGACGTCTCTGCTGCTAAGTACAGGAGCTTTTTAGCTGAAATAGTAGCTTCACGAGAATCACTAAATCCCGTTAAGCCTTTAAGTATGTTTCTAATCTTCTCGGCTTCTACGGATGGAGGATAAACCCTCTTAAGCTTTATTTCTCTTATCAACTTCTTTAACGCTACTATGAAGGCTTTTACAAATGCTTCAGCATCCTTAGCGATTAGGTCGATTATCCTCATTTCTGAAAGTGAGAGTTTCTTACCCTTGAAATCCAGCTCAACAGGTATAAGTCCTCCGATAATCGTTTCTTTATCTTCAATAGCATGCTCCAAAATTTCGTTTCTTATGGTTGAAAGATAGACTTTCTCACCTACTATAGGTTCAAGTTTTCCAAGAGAAATTGATATACCATATAATTTTCTAAAAACAACATCTGCCACTTCCTTCTCTAGAGCATCGGCTAAGAATAAGTTGAAAACGTAGGTTACCCTTTGCTGTCCGTATCTCCATATTCTGCCTATCCTCTGCTCAAGCCTTACGGGAGACCATGCTATTTCATAATTTATGAGCACATTAGCGCGCTGAAGGTTCAAACCTTCGCCGGCAACATCCGTTGTAATAAGAACTTTCTTTCCTTCATCGGCAAGCCACCTCTTAATCTCTTCAATTTCACATTTGTTGTCAGAAGTGAAGACTTTCACGACATCCTTTTCTCCAAACCCTTCTTCAGCCCATCTCCTTAATCTTTCCTCAAGATAATAAGCTGTATCTTTAAATTCTGTGAAAATTATAACTTTTCCACTGGCGAGATCCTTAAACTCTTCAGGTAGCTCTTCGGGAGAAGTTCGTAAAACTATTCTTAAAATTCTCTTTAGAGTCTCCAATTTTGAGTCTTCTATTTCACCCGTTATTATCTTCTTTGCAATTTCTACTGTATTTCTCAATCGTTCTCTAAATGTTTCATCAAGGAGTTCATCAAAACGGGAAGCAAGCTCGTTAAACTTTTCATCCAACTCGTCTTCGTGCTCACCAATGTCTCCGGCAAGCAATTCATCAAGCTTTTTACTATATTCTTCAAGTTCTTCAGCAATCTTCTCATGTGCCTCCTCTGGGCTATAACCCTTCTCAATTAACTCTATAAATCTGCCTCTTTTCTCTACAAGCTTACTAAATGTTTTTACAAGAGCTTGTGGACTTGATAAACCTCTTTTCACTAATAACGTTCTTAAAAGAGCTATTATTCCTTGAATTCTACCTGTTTTCCAACCGAATTCTTCCATTAGGCGTTGATAGTATTGTCCCAGATATTTTACGGCTAAATCCGTTATTGTTCTCAATAATGAACTCTCTTTTTCATTTGGCTCTATCAGGACTGCCAGCATTTTACATGGTTTGAAAATTTCCTTGTTCTCATAGATATTGTTCACGTCATCCTTATTCCTTCTAAATATGATGATGTTGTGAGTGCGTTGATAGTAATCTGGATTATCAAAGACCTTGTCTAGCTTACTTACATTCGTAACTTGTAAAAGTGTGGGATCGATGAGGGCTAATCGAGCTAAATAATCGTTAGCTTTACCTCTGTGAGGTGTTGCAGATAGCAAGAGCACAATTGCCTCTTTGTTCTTCCTTATAAGCCTTCCAATATTTTGCCATCGAAGATTCGGATTTGTTCCAAGAATTCCGAGCTTATGAGCTTCATCAACTACTATAGCATCCCAACTGCATTTATCGAGCAAAACCATATATTCTGGTTGTTTTAAGGTATCCACCGAGCCAATATACCAACCCGACGGTAGTTCAGGATGCTTAGATAGGAAATCTAGCGTTTTCCTATCTATCAACTTTGGAGTTATTCCTACGCTCTTAATTTCGTCAATCCATTGGTCTATTAACACGCTTGGAACGACTATTAGAACTCTGCTAAGCCCTTTATAATTATTTAGAGTCTTAAGAACTCTAAGGGCTGTAATGGTTTTACCAAGTCCTATAACATCTGCAACAAGAATTCTGGTCGGTTTTAAGAAAAGCGATCTAGCAACAATTTCAGTCTGATGAAGAAGAGGATCTCTATTACCGTAAATGTAGAAGGGATTGTAATTGAGATATCTTTCAGCTATCCAAATTATGGGTGTCAGATACGCCATTATCACCCCCTCTGCCAATGTCGAAGGCTGTTAGTTTACTGAGTTATAGTTAGTCGATTCTATACAGAACTTTTACTGCTCTTCCAACTCGTAGCATATACCAAAGCCATGCAGGATTCGAAGAATTCCTAAGTTCAGAATATCTCTCCATTGCCATGTTAGTCAGTATGTTCAGGAAGTTAGCGTTTAAGTTAAGCACCAAATTCCTAAGTGTGTTGAGCTTTTCTGGTTTTCTGTAGGTAGATGCTACCAATGTGAAGAGTAAGTGTCTTCGGAAAGTCAATTCACTTAAAAGAACTACGATTGGTTTCTCATAGCTTGTTTCAGCTTTTGGTGGTTTTACTTTACGTATTTTTACGATTTCACCCTCCAATTCTTTGGCGAAGTCTAATACTGTTTCCATGAAACGCACTGGGAAGGATATCTTAGGTTCAGTATTCTCCAACTTTTCTGGATCTTGCCCGTCTAAAAGGGTGTAGTACTCTATGTAGAACCTGTGAGTCTTTAGTATTCCGTTATAATTTGGATTAGGTTTGCTTCTCCTTTTAGCCTTAAATGTGAAAACGTATTTCATGGTATCAAACCTCTCTTAACTAACAACGTAAATACGAGTGGCTTGAAGTTAATTATATTATTAGCTAAGTCTTTCAATTCTGGTTTAGTCTTGAAGTTTATGCTGATTTCAACGTTAAGTTTACCTTTGCCAAGGGTCTTGAGTGACGCTATGGATGTTTGTAGAATGTTTAAAATTCCAGAGTTATTTGATTTAAAGCTAATATCTACTTTAGAATTCTCAGAATCGAGTGATATTTCGCCTTCAACTTCAGGATCGCCAATCTTTGAATTAACAAGTCTAATCATATCCCTTAATCCAAGCGGATCCGTAGTCTCAATCTTAAGAACCTTTATTCCTTCCTTATCCTTGTATTGTTCTACCCTCTCACCGGGGAGCTTCACTTCTTCCCACTCAGGTGGTGGAGGTAGAGCCTCTTTCTTGCGAACATAAACTCTTACAGTCTTTTTACCGAGTAGCTCTTGCCCACTAAAGACCTCAATTACAATTTTATGTGATCCCGAACTTTCAGCAAATAATTTAAATTCAGCTTTAAGTGGGGAGTAACCTCTGAATTCTGTAGGTTTAACTGTTAAACCTTTATCGGGCTTTAGCTTTACTTCAATTTCACCATCTCCATCAAATTCAACTTCTAAGCTACAATCGCATTCCTCACCCTCAAATATCTTATCAGGTATACTTACCAAGATTTCAACCTTCTTCTCTTCATAGAATAACTTTCCAGACTTTATCGTGTTCCTTGGATCAAACATTTCGCTTAGAACGTATTCTATATCCCAAACGTTTCCATCCGAGTCAAGTAGCTTAAGCGTTTTATCTTTCGGAACACTCTTTAAGATGTAGTTTAACCAGTCATCAAAGACGTTTTCCCACCAGATTAGCTCTACATCGTCCCATGATGCTTTCAGTTTTTGTAGGTGATTAATCACTGTCTCGATTATTCTTTCACCTTTTGCCTCTTTGGCTTTTTCTAAGCTTTCAAAGATCTCTTTCCATATCAAAACGCCTTTAACGTTGACGATATAGTCGAATGTTCGCATGAGATCTTTAACAGCGTTTAAGAACATTTCATAGCTTATTATTGGAACGTTTGCCTTATCTGTTGTTCTTATGAACTGCCAGAGATTCCCAACGTTTATCTTATCCTTCTTGGGATCTATACCTAAATAATCTTTAACAATAGTGATGAGATCATCTCTTCTGAAATCAGGAGGTATGAGTTCTTTTTCCTCTAAAAATCCTTCGACTATAGGTGTGATTGGAGCATCACTTTCAAGCGATAGCCCATCTACATCGCGTAATGCGCCAAGTCTATAATAATACACCTTTCTATAATTCCTGTTTATGAGATTCCAGACATGTTTATAGAAATATTCCCTCTTGCTCTCAACTTTGTCCTTCAAAAGCTTTAACATGTCTTCCAGAAGGCGTTCATATTCTTCCTCAACCCTTTCACCAACAAACGCTTGAAGCTGACTTTCGGTAATACTTTCTGTGGCTACATAATAGCGTAATATTTCAAGCAATGCTTCCCAAACCGTTCTCTCTCTGAGTCTAGCAAGCTCTCTTATTCCTTTTACATCTTCTGGTGAAAGTAAAGCGGGTTCGTCAAAGTCCTCTACATATGGCGCTAAGGCTACAACATTGTTTCTACCCTTTAATAGTTCGGTCAGTTTATCCTTGGAAACAGTATCAGCAAATACTATCAAAGCCGGATCCTTTGAATCAATAACATCAGATGGAATAGAACTAATAGCTCTTACCACTGCTACATTCTTCTTAAAAACTTCAGATTCAGATTTATAACCCTTCGGTGCTCTTCCCTTGCCCCTCTTTCTGCCTGCAATACCTTGCTCCAGGAGTTCTGCTAGCTTACTCTTAGCCATTTCATCTGTTACGTTTTTCTTCAGAATCTCTATTAATTCTTCAATGGATGGAATGCTCGTAAAGAACCACTTAGCTCTATCACTTTCAATATCACCATGAACGACAAGCTGAGGTAGAACGTTCCTAAGAATCCCTAAAACACCCTTTACATCCAATTCAGTTGGAGATACTGAGAATATTAAATCGGCTGTTGTAGGAAAGTCACCCATGTTCATGGGTAAACCTAAGCCTACGAGACTGTGTGTCCAGATAACAGTGGCGAGCTTAAATCCAAGCTTACGATCATCTTCTTCAAAATCTTTCAGAGGTTTTGCAATTACATCCTGAATGCTTCCTAAATTAACTAATTTAACAGGTTCAGCAACGTTACTCTTGAGTATGAGCTGAAAGACCTTGTATTCTCTTGGTGCATTTCTCAAAATCGTTTCATCGAGGAATTCCTCTAAGAATATCGGAATGTGATAGGGCATTATTAGATTTATCTCCTCATCTAGACCGTCGAATACACCTCTTTTTATCGCTAAAACCGTTTGAACAGCAATCTTTATCGCATCTCTTGTCCTTTGAAGATATGGCAGCTTATATGCCAACCTTTCTAAAATCTCTGGAAAAAGTGGATGGAAAGGATATGTAGCCTTTACAGACTTCCAGAAGTTCCTTTCATCAAGGACTGCTCTAACCTGTTTCGGATACTCTTTGGTCAATTCTCCCCTTATGAAATCATCAGCAAACTTTTCGAGTTCTTCCTTGGTGTGATCAAATATTCTCTTTCTTAGAATCTCGGCTAAATCCTGCCTTCCGATTGGCTTTATTATCTCCACTGCAGGTCTGCTTAGAACTTCATTCACGGCCCTTATGAGTTCCGGTGAATAAACGAATTCCATTCCGGTTTTAGCTTCCACTCTATCCTTTGCTACTTCATATGGCAAAGATACGACAACTACGACATCCTTAACGTTGTATTTACTC
Source organism: uncultured archaeon (assembly GCA_964518925.1). GTDB lineage: Archaea > Halobacteriota > Archaeoglobi > Archaeoglobales > Archaeoglobaceae > CAYWXE01. The sequence goes on along the minus strand of CAZFII010000040.1, from coordinate 560 downwards.
ATAGCCTGTGCAAGATTCAAAAGGAAAGCTGATATTTTAGTTGGCTCAAGCCCACTCGTAGCGTAGTATTCTCCAATCTCATCTATGAGAATCACTGCTCTACTTCCATTCAAAATGTTGAAGAGTACATCTGCGTAAGGAGCGGTTTCTCTTTCATCCGCTTCCTTAACTAACTCATATCTTCCAAGTTCATATCCTAAATAACCCCAGAGCGTCTTTACCTTTCTACCAGCTATTTCAATGGGTTTTACAGGACTTGGTGCAAGATCACTGTATTTGCAATCGATTACAACAACTTTAGGTGAGATTTCCTTAATTCGATCCCAATGCTTTGATAAGAAATCAGCTAAGCTTTCGTCGAGAACCCTAACCTTTTCAACATCTTTTGACTCTATAAGCTTGAATATGTGGTACAAAAGAATCATGGTGTGAGTTTTACCTCCACCAAGGTCTGAGGGTAAGAGAATTAGGTTACTGCTTACTTCATACGTTTTACCACCCACGACTTCCCTTCTAAGACCAAGTATGTTCATAATGGCTTTAACGATTAAGGCTTTCAT
>CAZFII010000039.1:0-8915 GCA_964518925.1 uncultured archaeon | reverse complement strand
CAGATAAAAATGGAGTAGCTCTAAGTGTTCATGCTCCATATTATATAAATTTGAATTCTACAGATAAGGAAAAGCTTAAAAATAGCATTGATAGACTTGTGAAGACTTGCAAGATTGCAAAGATCATGAATGCCAGAAACGTAGTGTTTCATCCCGCATACTATGGAAAACTATCAAAAGAAACAACATATAAGAACGTTTTGAACGCATTAAAAATTGTTTTAGATGAAATCGATAGAGAAATCATTCTAAGACCAGAAACAACTGGAAAACCTTCTCAATTTGGAGATTTGGACGAGGTAATAAGATTATCAAGTGAACTCGATAACGTGTTGCCATGTATAGATTTCAGCCACATTCACGCAAGATACAGAGCTTACAACAGCTATGAGGAATTCTCAGAAATACTTGAAAGAATTGAAAAAGAACTCGGAACTGAAGCAATTAAAGACATGCACATACACTTAAGTGGTATAGAGTATACCCTTAAAGGAGAAAAGAGACATCTAAACTTAAAGGAATCAGATATGAGGTATGAAGAGCTATTAAAAGCTTTAGTAGATTACGATGTTAATGGAACTGTAATATGCGAAAGTCCAAACTTGGAAGAGGATGCGATTTTACTAAAAAATACATATTTTAAAATCTTAAAAAATTTATAAGTCCTTGGACAACTTTAATCGATGATAGACGATTTGCCAACCCTTGACGATGTAGAATACTCTAAGAAGTCTGTTATCATGAGAATAGACATAAACTCTCCAATTGTAGGATCAAAAATCCTAGATATCACAAGATTTGAGAGCCACATACCAACGATAAGAGAACTAGAAGACTCCAAATTGGTTTTACTCGCACATCAAAGCAGACCTGGAAAAAGTGATTTTACAACGCTCGAAAGTCATGCAGAAATACTATCAAAACTACTCGGAAAGAACGTTGAATACATAGATGAGATATTCAGTAAAAGAGTAATAGAAAAGATAAAAGAAATGGACATTGGAGATATAATCCTACTTGAAAACGTTAGATTCTACTCAGAGGAACAACTAAAGAGATCTGCAGAAGAACACGCAGAATCTCATTTAGTCAGAAGACTTAAACCGTATTTCGACCTGTTCGTTAACGATGCGTTTTCAGCGTGTCACAGAACACATGCATCGATAGTTGGTTTTGTTCCAGTACTTCCATCTGTTGTCGGCAGATTAATTGAAAAAGAATTGACAGCTTTAAATTACGCTTTAAGGGGTGAAGGTAAAAAACTGTTTATACTAGGCGGAACGAAAATTGACGATTCCGTTAAAGTTCTAAAAAACGTTCTTCAAAATGAAATTGCCGAAAAGGTCATTCTAACCGGTGTCGTAGCGAACTACTTTTTAATGCTCGCTGGATTTGACATCGGCGAGGAAAACAGAAGAGTTGTTGAGAGTAACAAAGGAGATTTAAGGGATGAAGAGATAAAGGCTATATTCGAAAAGTACAGAGATAAGATAATTTTACCAATAGATTTAGGTGTTGAAAAAGAGGGAATTAGGAAGGATGTAAGCCTAAAGGACTTCGATGGAAAGAGTAAGATAATGGATATCGGAATAGAAACTGTAAGTATGCTATCTGAATTGATTCCAGAGTTTGATATAGTAGTTATAAATGGCCCAGCAGGAGTTTTTGAAGATGAGAGATTCTCTTTAGGAACTTATGAAATACTCAAAGCAGTAGCGAAGGCTGGATACTCAGTAGTCGGTGGTGGTCATATAGCTTCCGCTACAAGAATGTTTGGCTTGGAATCTAAGATGAGTCATGTATCAGTAGCAGGAGGTGCTTGCATAAGATATCTAAGTGGGGAAAAACTACCAGCACTTGAGATTATTAAGGAATATTGGAAAAAGAAGTGGAAATTCGAGTTCTGAATTTAAGGCAAACCTAAAGAATTATTTCGAAATCCTTATATATGCTTCCCCTAACTTTAACAAAGGAGGTGAACAAATGTCAGAAACACCTCTAGTTGATGAATTAGAAAAAGGGCCTTGGCCCAGTTTTGTCAAAGAAATCAAGAAAACCGCTGAAATGATGGAAAAACTTGCGAAGGAAGGTAAAGACATAAAAATGCCGACAGCTGCAAGAGGTCTGCTTAAACAGCTTGAGAGATCTTATAAAGACAAAGTTACCCACTGGAAACACGGTGGTATTGTTTCTGTAGTTGGTTACGGTGGTGGAGTCATAGGAAGGTATTCAGATTTAGGTGCTGAAATTCCCGAAATTGAGCACTTTCATACAATGCGTGTAAACATGCCCGCTGGTTGGTTCTACTCAACTAAGGCATTAAGAGGTATATGTGACGTATGGGAGAAGTGGGGTTCTGGATTAACGAACTTCCATGGATCTACCGGTGATATAATCCTACTGGGAACGAGAAGTGAATATCTACAGCCATGCTTTGAAGATTTAGGTAAGCTTGAAATCCCATTTGACTTGGGAGGAAGTGGTTCTGCTTTAAGAACGCCTTCAGCTTGTATGGGGCCAGCGTTGTGTGAATGGGCTTGTTATGATACACTTGAGATCTGCTACAAAGTTACAATGAAGTATCAAGACGAACTACACAGACCGATGTGGCCATATAAGTTCAAGTTCAAGTTCTCCGGATGTCCAAACGACTGTGTAGCAGCAAAACTTAGAGCTGACTTCTCAGTAGTTGGAACTTGGAAAGATGAAATAAAAATCGATCAGGAAGCTGTTAGAGAGTATGCAAAATGGATGGATATAGAGAATGAAGTTGTAAAGCTCTGTCCAACTGGTGCAATCAAATGGGATGGAAAAGAGTTGACGATCGATAACAAGAACTGTGTTAGGTGCATGCACTGCATAAACAAGATGCCAAAAGCTTTGAGGCCAGGAGATGAGAGAGGTGCTACATTCCTAATCGGTGGTAAGGCGCCATTCGTTGAAGGAGCTGTTGCAAGCTGGGTAATCGTTCCATGGGTTCCGGCTGATAAGATATTCGATGAACTATGTGAAATAGCTGAAAAAATATGGGAATGGTGGGATGAAGAAGGTAAATACAGAGAAAGAGTTGCAGAGCTTATATGGAGAAAGGGAATGAGAGAATTCCTAAAAGTCATCGGAAAGGATGCTGATGTTAGAATGGTTAAAGCTCCTAGAAACAATCCGTTCATGTACTTCAGCAAGAAGGAGCTTGTTAGATCTAAGGTCGTTGAAGAGTTGGAGAAGAGAGGATGGGTTGAGGAGTAGTGAGGTGGTAAAATGGCTAAGACTGATTTTGGCCCACCGTATTTTAGAGATTTACTACATCCAGTAATTAAGAAGAACTACGGAAAGTGGAAGTATCACGAAGTTATAAGACCAGGTGTCATAAAGAGGGTTTCAGAAGATGGTGATGAGTTATACGTTGTAAGGTTTGGAAGTCCAAGATTGCTAAGTATTTACACCGTTAGAGAGCTCTGTGATATAGCGGATAAATACTCTGATGGATATCTAAGATGGACAAGCAGGCATAACATCGAATTCTTCTTAACTGATAAGGATAAGATAGATGAACTTATAAAAGAAGTCGAACAAAAACTGGGATTCCCATGTGGTGGTACATGGGATACACCAAAGGGCGAATACGGTTTATCCAACATTATACACACACAGGGATGGATTCACTGCCATACACCAGCTATCGATGCATCAGGTATCGTTAAGGCTATAATGGATGAACTATACGAGTACTTTGTAGATCACAAGCTCCCAGCTTTATGCAGAATTAGCCTTGCATGCTGTGGAAACATGTGTGGTGCTGTTCATGCATCAGATATTGCTATTGTTGGAATTCATAGGACACCACCACTGGTAGATGACGATGCTGTAAGGAGAACTTGTGAGATTCCATCAACTGTAGCTGGATGTCCAGCAGGAGCTATAAGACCAGATATGAAGAGAAAGACTGTCGTAGTTGATTTCAGTAAGTGTATGTACTGCGGAAACTGTTATACCATCTGCCCAGGTATGCCACTGTTTGATCCAGAAAACGATGGTGCAGCGATTGTAGTCGGTGGAAAGATTTCAGATGCCAGACATCCACCAGAGTTCTCTAAAGTAGTAGTGCCATGGGTTCCAAATGAACCGCCAAGATGGCCAACGTTAGTTGGCTATATAAAGAAGATACTTGAAACATGGGCAGCACATGCTAACAAGCACGAGAGAATTGCAGAGTGGGTTGAAAGAATTGGATGGGAAAGGTTCTTTGAACTAACTGGTTTAGAGTTTACAGTTCACCTAATTGACGACTACAGAGTTACTCCATACTTCTATGCATCTTACAGAACAACAACGCAGTTTAGATGGTAAAGTTTAACTACACCTTTTACATACTTTTTTATGGTGGTAAACATGGAGTATACTGAAGAGGAAAAACAGAAGGTTCTTGAAGTTCTTGGGAAAAAGACTTGGAAGTACTCTGAGTTAGCCAAAGTTTTAAGAATGGACAAAAAGAAAGTTGTAAAGATCGTACAAGACTTAATTGAGGAAGGTAAAGCTGCTTATTGGTCAACTGGTTCTACTACTCTTGTAACTAGTAAAGAGCACATGGAAGAACTTGAAAGACAAAGAGCTGGAGGTTAATCCTTTCATATTTTTTAAATGAAATGCTTTGTCGAACGATTTTCAAAAATTGCTTCAATTTCTAATCCATAAGATAGGTTAGCTACCTTAAAATGAAAACTGTTTTTAAAAAACACTTTTTTCGTAATCCAGTTTTCTTCCTTGAAGTTTCAAGGGTTATTTATAAGATTAGCAAAGCAGTAATACCCCAGCAGATTTTTCAGAACATAGTTTTGGAATCAAATTTTATGCAAAATTTTCAATTTAAAGATACAGATATACTGTTCAACGAAAAGAGAGCCTTGGAGAGGGTAATCAAATCAAAAATTGTAAACACTTTTGAATACAGATCATGCAATGAAATCGGATTAAATATATATCCCTACATATATTTTTTAAATAGAATTTTGAAAGAGCCTAGATTTTTGCCAAATTTAGTATTTTTCGTTTCTAAAGGTTACAAATTATCAAAGCTTGAAAGATTTGAAAAAAAGGCTTTAAATGGTCAATACGAGAAGTATAAAAAGAAAATCATTGAGTTAGAAGGAAAAATCCTTGGATATCCAAGGTGTTGCATCAATAGTTTTATAGAAAGTAAGTTTTCAGATGTTTCGGCTGAGACACGCCTCATAATAGAATGCTACGAGAATGGATTGTTTGAAGATCTTCTAAAGGCCTTTGAAAAATCTGAAATAGTGCCTTATTACGCTTTTTTCACATCAAATTTCTATCCTTGTAGTATCGATTGCAAGAGAGCTAAAAGAATTGGTAAAAGATTGGATAAACACTTAAAGGAATATTCAAATGCATTCAGACTCAGAACTATGATTAACTTGTTCTATTATCTCGTTATTGCTTACAAGATGTACAAATATGATGAAAAATATAAAAATTTATTTAAAGGGCTTTTTTCAAAGATTGGAAATAGTTGGTTAGAAGTGTTCGAAAAATCTGAGAGATCTATTGTAAATCTAACAGATTTCACGAATACATTTATTTTGAGAGTTCTTAACAAAAATCAAAAAGATTAAATACTTTCAGTAGTCCTACCGATGATCTGGAGGTGGTATACATGGTCGAGATTAAAGTGGATCGTGACAAATGTGTCGGCTGCGGAGAATGTGTTTCTGTATGCCCAGCTGGAGTGTACGAACTAGATGATGAAGGAAAGAGCTATCCAGCTCATCCAGAAGAGTGTCAAGAGTGTTGCTCTTGCGTAGAGGTTTGTCCAGAAGGGGCTATAAGTGTAGACGTTTGTGAGTAATTACTTTTTCAATTTTTTCAAGTATTTCATTTATACCCTCCCCAGTTACTACTGAAAAAGCGGGTTTGTCTCTCTTGTTGTGTAAGTCTGCTTTACTGTAAACTTCTAAAACGGGTTTGTCAAAAGTAGCTTTAACCTCTTCAAGGAGAGATAACTGATTTTCTATTGCATATCCACAAGTTTCAGTGGGATCGATTATAAACAGTATTACATCTGCTAAATACTTCAAGCATAGAATTGCCCTCTTTTCAATTTTATTCCTTTTGTGAATTGGTCTATCAAGTAATCCGGGCGTATCAATTATCTGAATTCTTCCATTCTTCTCTATATATCCAACACTAATCTTTTTAGTTGTAAAAGGATAACTTGCGATTTCCGGCTTAACTGAAGAAACAAATGCGACAAAACTTGACTTTCCAACGTTTGGATAACCAGCAACTACAACAGTTGGAATATCTTGCAGAGATGGAATTTCTCTTAATTTATTCTTTGCATCGTTTAAAAATCTTAGCTCCTCATCTATCTGCTCTACAATCGATGCAACTCTTCCGTATGTGGATTTTATTACTACATCGGGCTTTTTTCCCTTTTTTATTTCAGATATACCTTTTGAAATGACTTTTTGAATCATCTCATTTGCCCATTTTAAAGCGGCAAGTGATTTCTTAAGCTTAGGAATTCCAACGAGTAAATCTATCATCTCTTTGTAAAACTCTGGTAAATTTTCATAACTCGGATGAGATTTGATAATCTTGTCAAAGTAAGACGATAAAACGTTTGACACGGTTGCGAGTTTATTTATAGCTCGCTCTCTTGGATTTCTACTACTAATCTTTGATGCCCTTCTAAACGCCTTATCTATTAATTCTTCAGCAGTTAAAACCGTTGGAAGCTTCTTTGCATCAAACATATCAAATCAAGTTTTCTATCTTTTCAGCTAAACTCTTTAGATTAGTTGAGTAATTCTTAAGTGATTCCCTTAGATCTTGCAATGCGATTTCTATAAATAGGTTTCTTAAGATTCTGCTTATCTCCGAATAGTCTCCCTTTAATACGAGAATTCCATTTCTTTTAGCAAGATTTAGTGCAGCTTCATTAAACTCCTTGCAGACAACTATTTTCAAGTGAGGTCTTACGTCTAAGTTTGAAACCTTTTCAACCTCTGATTCATCAATCCTATTCGAATAAGATACCAAGATTGTGAAATCGTTTTCAAGAATTTTCTTATGGGCAAGAACAGAACCCATATATTCCTTAACTTCAAATCCCATATTCGTTAAGGCACTTGAAATTTCATTAATTATCTCTGCATCTAACTTGCTAAAACATTCTACAAACTCTCTTTCAAATATCGGTGCTGGAATGATGTAATCCTTAATGTAAACACCAGAATTTTTTAAGCATTCCCTGAGTTTTGAATACTCTTTACCCCAGATTTGCAGATTTAAGTAGTTCTTTGCATTGTAAAGCGGTAGATATACTGAACCAACATACGTTGAATCCGTTGCAATTAGTTGTGCAACATCTATTATCTTCCTTGCAATATCGAAGACGTCGTAACCACTTATTTTTCCAACTAAAGCAGACTTGTTAACGAATTTTAGATACGAACTTTTGAATCTATCGTAGTGATCCCTTTCTATTTCGTCCAATACACTTTTATCATCTGAAAATCTGTTAGCACATTCCAAGAAATCTCTTGCAGTCTTATAAGCCTCTTCAAATTCTTCACCTTTAACGAATCTACCAAGGGTTTCCTCTATATCTTTATAAAACCATTCGGGAATTTCTTCTTTCCACCAATCGCTAACACAAAACCTTGCATAGAGTAATGCTATATATGCTCCAAGGGTCTTTGCATCGTTTTCCAACCACTCACTCTTAAACCATTCGACATTTGACATTAAAAAGATTAGAGTGTTTAAGGTTTAAAAACTCATACCTTTAAGAACGATATTCTCGTAGTCTCTTTCAACTTCCTTTAAAAACTCATCCGGTTTTATATCTCTTGTATAAGCTAAAAGTGTTAAACCGCCAATCCCAACACCTTCTTTAACAAATCCCTCATCATAAGCCCTTAAACCCGAATACTTGGATTTTCCAAGCATTGGATCTGCCGCTACTACTGGATATGGTGATATGCTCAAATCTGCATTCTTGTCTTTAACTATGTAACTTGTCGTAGCAATTATCGCTTTACATTTACCAATTCTTGAAATCAGATTAGCTATAGCAACCATCTGAGTTCCCCCAGCTAGTACAACTGGCTTTTCACTTCCGATTGCAATCGAAGCAACTCCAACCATTACGGGATCTCCAACCGCAGACACTACTTCAAACGGATCTTCACTCTCAACTCTTTTGACGGCGTTTTCAATTACTTTAAGCTTTAAATCAATTGGATTGTTTGGCATACTTGACGAAACTGCAGGTTTAAGCCCTAATGCTTTTAAGACGGCTGCAGCGGTAGTAGTTCCCGCTGGAATACTCTCACCGATTATCAAAACGTCTACAAGCTTTGAAATCTGTTTTCCAAATAATTTACCTCTTTCAAATACTTCTTTAACCCTTTCGATATCCATAGCTCTCCTCTCGTTTATGTTTTCCCCAACGGGAGCGTTAAGTGAAATGTATGGAAGTTTTGGCTTAATCATCAAACCAGAATCGACTACGAATATCGGAATTCCTGTAAGTCTTAAAGCCGTATAAGATATTAACGCTGGAGTAGGTTTTCCATCTGGAGTTACTGGAATTCCATCTATAGATAAGCATTTGCCATAATATAGAAGTTCTGCATCAGCTGGAGGTGTATACTTTATAAGCTCGGGATTTGCACCAGCTACAGTAATTCCAGATATTTCCGCAGTTTTTGTGTTACCTATAACGAGAACATAAGCCACATTTCCTTTCAACAGTTCTAAGAATTCGTCAGCATTGCCTTTTACCGTTTCAATCATAGTTTGCAATTACATAGCAAAAATATATGCTTTACCATTTTGTTTGATTTGAAGTAAAACGAAATAGATAAAGAAGCTCTAACGTTTCGTATTGG
>CAZFII010000038.1:0-9367 GCA_964518925.1 uncultured archaeon | reverse complement strand
TCCATCTATCCACGTATCTCTTTAAAACAGATCTAAAATCTGACTTAAAACTGCCGTGTCCCGGATATACATTTCTAACGTCTAATTCATAAAGCTTCTTCAAAGTTGATAGATACTCTTCCAAAACTAAATGTCTAAGGTCTTCATCGATAGGCTCTATTACTGGATTGGGAATAGTATTTTCAAGGACTATATCACCACAGAAAATCGATTCCGTTTCTCTATGGTATAAAACTATATGACCATACGTATGTCCGGGCGTATGCAAAACGTCAAAAACATCGTCTCCAACTTTTACTTTATCTTTTATCTCCACACATTTATCACAATCCTTAACCAATTTCGTATAGATGTTTATGTATCTCTTGAAAATCTCTTCAATTAAAGCAGATGGAACTCCAGCTTTTTTGAAATGAACAGTACACAACTTAAAATACCTTTCAGCACAACCTACTAACCTCTCGCAGGTTTGCTTATGTGCATAGACGTTTTCAAAGAAGCATGCTAAACCGAAGTGATCGACATGCGGATGCGTAACGATTACATCTATTGAAAAGTCCAAATCTCTTTCCTTCAGAAAGTTTATTACAGCCTTTAAAGCCTCTGGTGTGTTTACACCAGTATCGATCATTAGGCTACGGTTTATTAAGTAAGAGTTCGTTTCTTTTACATGAGGGAACGGATTTGGGATTTTTAAAATCTCAACTCTCATCTAACGGCCTCCTCTATACAAGTTTTTAAATCACCGAAAACCACGTTTACCTTTTTGAGTTTTGGCAAGTAAGTTAAAGCTTTTCCAGAGTTTACCATTACACATTCATGTCCCTTTAAAATTGGAGAAACTACTATGCAAGTATCACAAAAGACTTTTGCTCCAAGCTTTTCCAGTTTTCTCACGATTTCAGGGTTTTTATCTGCTATGTATCTCGAAGTGAAAATCCAGAGTTTCTTTTTAACTCTTCTACCATTTAACAACTTTAATATCAACTCTAACTCTTCTTTAGATACGTGTGGACATCCTATTGCTACTAAATCTGCTTCACATCTCTCAACCTTTGCCTCAATTTCAACTTTTTCATGCGGCTTTTCAAAGTAGTTCCATTCTGGCGTAATTCCTTCAACGTGAAACATAGCAACGTTTCCAGTTGATGCAAGAGATGCTCCAAGAAGTTTAAGTTCGAACTCTGAAACGTTTTTATCCAATACGAAGTACGGTATCTCGTTCTGCAATTCCAATCCAGCTTTGTATCCAGCTAATGATAGATCTCCTCTAATTTTAACTAAAACGGTTGGAGCTCTGTTTTCCTTTATATGCAAGCCATAGTATGGCGTTCTACCAGTTATCGCCGAAGCTAAAGCAGATATTCCACTTTCCCTATTTGTTCTCGCCCCAATTAGTGAATTTGCATAGACTACAGCGGAACTCTCAGCCCATGCCAAATGATCTCCAAACTCGGGTTTGTAGATGTAATACGGTGTGCAAGTTAAAGTGAGTTCAGCACCAAGTCTCTCTAATGCCTTCAGAATCCTCATCTGTTTTTCATAAAAATCTTCGCTGACCATTTCCCTCCATTTCTCTAAATCCATTCCACATGGATTCACAGTTGTTTTAACTGCAACTCTAGCGTTTAACGATTCAATCCATTCCAATCCTTCTTCTCCGATGTTTTGATAGCTTATTCCAGATACATGTGCAGACTTTATCTTTATAAGTCTCTCAGCACCGAAGATTTCACCGATTTTTACTACTATTTCCATAGCTTTTGCTACAGTCTCATTTTCAGAGTTAAGCATTTCTTCCTCTTCTTTCGTTAAGTACATCATCGACAACCTCCTTTAACCAATTCGGAAGATTAAAAGCTGAGATGTGAATCTCTGGATTGTAGTAAATTGTTTTTATTTTTCTCTTTCTATATCTTCTATTTATTTTTTTAAAGTTTAGGCTTAGTTCTCCAGCTATTAAAAAGCTCCACAATCCTAGGGGATAGGTAGGAACGTATGATATGTATATCCTTCTGTTTTCAAAAACCTTGGAATTCTTTAAAATCTCTTTGAAGTAATTGAGCTGAATTGTTGGTGATTGACTTTGACAACAAAAAACATCGCACCTATCTTTAGCTAAGCTAAAGAATTCTTCGTCAAATAAAGACATACTAACGGGACTTGGATCCGTGCTATCGACGATTATCACATCGAAATCTTTAGCTTTTTTCAAAAATTCTTTACCATCAAATATAACGATCTCAACTCTTTCATCGCTTAAAGCGTTGTCATCTATCTTCAGATAATTCTTACAGAGTTCAATTACTTTTTCATCTATTTCTACAATAACGACTCTATCGGGATTATGCTTTAAAACTTCTCTCGCTGCCCCTCCATCCCCTCCTCCTATAATTAGGACGTTTTTAGGATTTGGATGAGATAGCATCGGAACGTGAACTAACATTTCATGATAAAAAGCTTCGTCAAATTCTGTAAGCTGAATCTTTCCGTCTATTACAAGCATTTTTCCAAAACTTTCAGTTTGATAGATTTCAATCTTCTGAATTCCTCTGTGTTCGACTATTTTATCTATTACTTTTATTTTTAATCCACATCCGTTGTAGTATTCTACGAACCAACCCATAAAATTGAAAACTTAACAGTGAATTTAACGTATAGGGTTAGACTATGGATTACCGTGTAAAAATTAGAGATTAACCTATAATGGTAGTGATGTAACATCGTTGATGAAGTATTTAAATTGGCTACAATATGGTGTCACAACCCCTATAATCTAATCACTAAAAATAAGTCTTAACCTAACGGGTATCAGCCAACCCCTATGAAGCTGGAATTGCAGATTTTCTTTACTGAATCCTTCTCTTACAGACATACCTGTCGGTGTAAAAGACCCATCACTGTAACGGATGTATTCGAAATGATCGTAAGATAGATTATGCTTTACTGTATCTCTGATTTTTGTAATCTTAAAGAATATCGACTTGTTAATTATTTCACACTTGTAGAAGTAGTGATCTCCGTTTATGTCCTTAATCCATTCATATCCTTTTATCCATCCGTTTGAATCCATCCATTTACCTACACATGAATTCTTAAAGTCTTCAAAGTCTTTAAATGTTTGATCGGTTATTAGGATTTCCTTTATACAGCAAACTCGATAAGCTTTTTGAAATACACATTCATGTCTACAAATAAACATTTTCTCTTCTTTGTTTCTTCCTTCTATACACATTGGACAAAAGGGGTAATGTTGAACGTTTTCACAACCTATAATCCACAAGATTAGTGGCTTCTCTAATTTTATCAATTCAGCGTGGTTACATATCTTTTGGCTTTTAGCTCTATTAAATCGATCGACTAAATCCCTTATGAGTCTCGCATTCTGATTATTCTGATCGCTCCATCCATGAACAGCAAATTTATACTTATCTATGTATTCGGCGATCTTAAGGTTCTCCACTTTGTATAGAGCTCCTATATTCACATCTTTTACCAAAGCCACCACCTGCGCCTAGTAGATCTATTTCCATAAAAAGTATACTCTTAACTTTATTAAAAAATTTTATGCTTTAATAATCTTATTTGGATCTCTCATGGAAAGCCTATTAATTCTTAACACTCAAAAGTAAAGGTAAAAAGTTAATGTAACCGATGATGATTGGAGGGGTCACTGAAAATGATGAAAAGCCGCCAACCTGAGGTCATTCTACAAGTTTAAATGCAATTTCCTTTACTTTTTCGTAAACCTCTTCTTCACCTTCAAACTTACCGTTTTCGACTAAAACTTTCCCATCAACTATTACTGTGTCTACACAACTACTGTTTGCTGAATAGACTAAATCAGATATGAAGTCGTGCCCCGGAATCATGTACGGTTTTTTTAGATCTATTAAAACTAAATCAGCTAGATATCCTTCTTTGATTTCGCCAACTTTAAGCTTAAAGGCTTTAGCTGGGTTTGAAGTGGCCATATTGAATATCTCTCTTGCTTTAACGATTGTTGGATCGTTGTAGTAGAACTTCTGTAGAAGTGAGGCAAACTTCATCTCTTCAAACATGTCTAAGTTGTTATTGCTCGCTGCACCATCCGTACCAAGAGTTACGTTAACGTTGTATTTTCTCATTAGTGAATAGTTCAAAGCCTTTCCAACGCATAGCTTCATATTGCTCGTAGGACAGTGGGCTACGTTAACGCCCCTTTTGGATAGCAATTCTATCTCGTTTTCATCGAGCCAAACGCTATGTGCACAAATCAACTTATCACATAAAAATCCTATTTCATCTAAAGCCGAAACTATGCTCTTTCCATGTTTTTTCTTAAATTCTACAACTTCTCTTTCGGTTTCCGCTAAATGGAAATGTATAAAGGCGTTGTATTCATCGGCAATCTCTTTAGCCATTCTAAGACCTTCAAGACTTACAGTGTAAACGGCATGTGGCCCAACAGCTGGAAGTACTCTTTCATATTTTTTAAGGGCTTTGACATCTCTCTCAACTCTCTTAATATTCTTTTCAAGTAAATCCTTATCAAAGAAATCGAAGAAAGCTGAAGATATGCACGCTCTAATTCCAGTATCTTCTACGGCTTTTGCAATCGCTTCAGCATAGAAGTACATATCGTTGAAAAATGTACAACCGCTTTTTAGCATTTCAATGCATGCAAGCTTCGTTCCATAATAAACAGCTTTTTCATCGAGTTTTCTCTCAGCAGGCCATATCTTCTTTTCAAGCCATTCGTGTAAATACATGTCTTCAGCATAACTCCTGAACAAAACCATTGCAGCGTGTGTATGGCAGTTCATTAAGCCCGGTATCAAAGCCTTATCTTTACCATCGATTACGATATCGCTTTTGTCAATCTCTCCGTTAATAGATGAGATCTTATTTCCTTCGATTAAAACGTTTGATTCTTTATCTCCAAGGATTTTTACGTTTTTAATTAAAATCATAGTGATCTGTGGAATCAGAAGCTATTTAAAGTATTCTATAATTTCTTTGGATGTGTTAACTTAATTTAAATATTGAATATATACTTTTCGCACTAAGTTAACACGTCTACTCAAAAATATCGTCTACAACTTTTTTAAATCTCTCCAAATAACTCTTACCGCTTCCTCAATTATATCCAAGCAAACCTTTGAGTTTTCTTTTGCTTTTTCAACTATCTTTTTGTAATCAACGATTTCTCCTCTGATTCCATGCGCATAGTTGTCCATTGTACATATGACTGCATATCTCAGTCCTAATTCCTTTGCAATCGTTGCCTCACTCCCAGCAGTCATCCCTACACAATCAGCAAAGTTCTTAATCATAGCTATTTCTGCTTTTGTTTCGAGCCTTGGACCTCTTGTCTGGAAGTAAACTCCTTTATCTATTACTGGAAACTTCGATTTCTTCTTTGCAACTTCTATCAGAACTCCCCTTATGTATTCATCAAAACCGGGAGTTACATGTTCAATTCTATCGTTTATAACCGTTACACCACTGAAGAAGTCTATGTAATCGTGTGGTATTATTATGGCTGGAAGTTCTATATCATCTCTTAAGCATCCAACAGAACTCATGCCTATTACATGTGTAACCCCTAAACTCTTTAAAGCGTATAGATTTGCTGCGTGATTAACTTTATGCGGTGGTTTATCCTTTTTTCTTCCATGTCTTCTTATTATTGCGATATCTATGTCTTCTAATTTACCTAAATCAACCTCTGCTACACCGTAGGGGGTTTCTATGTTCTTTTCAATTACCTCATCTAAGACTCTCATTTCAAGGATATGTGTACCACCTATTATCCCAATCATATTCTAACCTATTCGATCACATAACACATATTTTACACTTACCAGCTCTTGCACATGATGGACATTTTGTTCCAGTTGCAATACAAATATATCAGTAGTTTGGTATTAAAAGAATTGGTCATCACGCTGCATCGTAGCCGATTTAAATACTTTATCAACAATGTTGCCCAAAGAATTCTTATAAAAAGGTAAATCTGTACTGCTTACCGTTAATTTCAATAGTTGGCTGTTTTAACTTTATATTAGCTAACTCACCATTCGCTAAGCATTTTATTATTAATTTTATGTTATAAAAGTTATAGTCCCTTCAGATTTCGGTTTTAAAATAGTGCTCATATCGTTTGAACCTTCAGCAATCTTAATTCCATTGAACTCAACTAGGTAGTGGAGTCTTTATTGAACTTGAAAGCTTAACTCCATGATCTTCAAATCAAAAACTAAGTAACCCTTTACTCTCATAGTTGATTTCTCACCATTCCTTATATGGCTAATCCACCAATCTGGTATCTTATCGTTTTCAAGTTTTGTTGAAATCACAATAGTCAATTCTGAATTCGGCTTGATTTCAGCTTTTAAAGCTGAACCTTCACCCTGATATTGGATTTGGATTGTAAACTTTGTAATATTGCTTCTTATCTCTGGCTTTCCGATTTTCTGTTGGCATCCAAGTACAATGTTGTAACTAAAATTCTGAACTTCATATATTAAAATCTAAGTCTAATAAGTTCACCGCCCGGTCTGTAGACAGCTACATTGCATGGATTTGGATTTAAATTCATCTTCTTCTGAAACTCTGTTTGAGCTTGCCAAGTTGAAGAGTTTATGAGTAAAACACCTCTATAAAATCCGGCTCCATACGTGTGTACGTGTCCACTGTGGATAATGTCTGGAATCTCATCTATAACTAAATAATCTTCCTTTTCTGGAGCAATAGGTGTTTTGCCACCGTATATTGGACATAGATGTCTCCTTTTCAATAACTCTTCCATAGCCTCATGTGGTTTATCGTAACTCAATCTCGGAATCTTTGTTATTACATCGTCTAAGCTTCTACCATGATATATCAAAACTTTTACACCTTCTAAGTCTACTAATGCTGGATTTCCCACGTGTTTGACGTTGTTTGAAAAAATCTTTCTGATCTCTTTTGGAAGTGCTGGCTGAGGCTCAGCTTGCCTTACCGCATCGTGGTTTCCCGGAGATACGATGATTTTTATGTCGCTAGGTATTTCATCGAAGTGCATTGCTGCTTTTTCGTACTGTTTATATATATCGATTATTTCCAAGTCGTTCTCTTGTCCAGGATATACTCCAACACCATCGACTATATCTCCAGCAACTATAACGTATTTCACTCTTGAGGCGACATCTCTAATCTTTCCATTACCAGCTTCACCGTTGAGCCATTCTACAAATTTCTTCCACTTCTTTTCAAGGAATTCTCTGCTTCCAAAGTGTGTATCAGATATGAAAACTATATAGAAATCTTTTTTATTAATCTTCTTTCCGTTTATGGGGATATCTGGGAAAATTATTCTATTTGCTATAATGGTCTTACCTCTAACTGTACCACTTACACCAATTACTTCATCTCCAAGGAGTTCCTCTGCAATTTCTCTAAGCTTTCCAGTAGCTATACAGTTTATTCTTCCAGTTTTATCTTCGAGTTCAATTAAATATCCCTCAGAGATTTCCCTTATATTTGAGATCATACCGATTACTTCTACTTCCTCTCCTCTGATCTTTCCTATATTTGCAATTTCAACTGCTCTAATTCTATTTCTTAAAATCTTTGAAAGTTTCTCAAATCTCGAATTGAAATAAGCTATAAAATCTTCGACTTTACCTTCACAAAAAGAACTGCCAGTTATATCCTTTAGAACCTTTATTTCTTCTTTTTTCTCCCTTTTCTCTATTTTTACTTCTGTTCTCTTCTTATTGTTTAAAATTGCTGAAATTGCCTTCTTTACGTCTTCTACGCTTATTATGAATTTACCGTTTGCAACTCTACATATCTCTGTGATAACTTCGTCTATGTTTTTTGGATTTAACTCTAACAACATCTTAGCCGCTGATGGTTCGATGTTATATCCTTTTACAAGGAATTTCTTTGCAATTATTGCAACATCGATACTTTTAATTACAATCACCTCTCCCTACACCAGATGAAAATACAAAGCTTATTGAAAGATATAGTGTCCGCGTTAATTACTGTTGCGGTTATAGTTGCAGTCGGTATTGCTATAACTGGGACTTGGCCGTTTATGGTAGCGATAGAATCTGGAAGTATGGAGCCGCATATGCACAGAGGAGATGTTGTAATACTGTTTAGCCCAGATAGAGTTGGATTAATTACATGGGAGGAGGGAAAGAAATTGAATTATACCAGCTTTGGAGATTACGGCGATGTAATAGTCTATAAGCCTAATGGACATGGAAAACCGATAATACACAGAGTAATCGCATACGTTCATAAAGGGGATAGAATCCCGATAAAATATCGTGGAAAAATAATACCGAGCAATTGTAGGGCTATAAGTGATGGATACATAACGCAAGGAGATGCAAACGAAATTCCAGACCAACTTGCAATAATAAATGGCGAAAAAATTCTTCCTGTTAAGAGGGAATGGATAATCGGTGTTGCAAAGTTTAGAATTCCGTTGATAGGGTACGTAAGGTTAATATTTAACTTTTGAAAACTACAAGTTTTAAAAACACTAAACAACAATTTTGGATATGGATTTGGAAGATATCCGAGTTGCAGTTATAAGAATTGAAGGAACGAACTGTGAAGATGAGACTGTTGAAGCATTTAGAGAATTAGGCGTTTTTTGTGAAGCAGTCCATTTAAAACAGTTTTACAGTGATATGATAAGAATGGATGAACAGAGAAGCATTTTCGATTACAACTGTTTAGTATTTCCCGGTGGGTTTTCTGCTGGAGATTATGTGAGAGCTGGGGCAATCTTTTCAGCAAGAGTGAAGAGCATCTTAAAAAAAGACCTAGAAGAATTCATAAGAATGGGCTATCCTATTTTAGGGATTTGTAACGGATTTCAAGTCTTAGTTGAATTAGGTGCTCTACCAGGCTTTGATGAAGACAAACCTATTTCTGACAAACCAGAAATGGCGTTGTTCGTGAACGATTCGAATAGATTCGAATGTAGAAGGACACTACTGAAAAGAGAGAGTTCTAGATGTGTATTTACTAGAAATCTTGAAAAGGACATAGTTATGTTTCCAGTTGCACACGCTGAAGGAAAAGTAGTCTTTCCGACTGGAAAAGAAGAAGAGTATTTAAACAGACTAATAGAAAACGAGCAAATCGTTTTTAGGTACATCGATGACAAAGGTAATTACGCTGGATATCCATGGAATCCTAATGGTAGCTATTACAATATAGCCGGAATTTGCAACGTAACCTATAACGTATTTGGATTAATGCCACATCCAGAGAGGGCGTTTTTTGGATATCAATGCGATAAACCAAATGAGAAATACGGAGATGGATACTACGTATTCAAAAGTGTAATAGAATACTTAAAGAAATTAAAATAAAA
>CAZFII010000037.1:0-9426 GCA_964518925.1 uncultured archaeon | reverse complement strand
CTTTCTCTAAATGCTTTGTATAGTTCTATCGAAATAGTAATCTCCTTTTCTCTATCCATGTCATCCTATCTTTTGAAAAACTTATATGTTCTATGCTTTATAACAGCTTATGAACAAATTTGTGTTTTGCTTGAGGATAATTCCTAACTTTTATATAGAACTATAAAAGGAAAAATCAGAGTTGGAGCAGTGAACTCTTATCCATCATAAAGAACTCCAAGTGATTGATAGATGATATAGTTCATAAGTCAAGCTTAAGAGAGATTATAGCAATTATACGGTTTTTCATTTGGTTCGATTCCTTAAAAGAGTTCATCAAGCTAGCCTAATGGAGCGAAGATTCAAGGCAATATTAAAGGCGTTATAATTTAAATCTAACAAAACTTATTTACATTCCAATTTCTTGAAATTTTTGATGATGAGCGACCGACGGTCTGAGTTAAACGATGATGATAAGCTCGTCGTCTGATTTATTTAAACCTGTTTAGACGTATTAACATAAGGGTGTAAGCTTTAAATATTGAATATATATATGCTTGTCACACTAAGTTGACACATCCACTTATTTCATGGGAGTTTCTATTTTTTAGAAATCTTTAGCAGTATGAAAAGCTTTTATCTTTTTTAAGTGAAAAATGTGTATGCGTTGGTTTAATGAAGAGTTAATAGATACCGACGCTAAAGCGTTTGGTGTTTACTTAGCTTTGTTAAAAGCTAGATTCCAAAGTGGATGGTTTTACAAAGAGAGTTTTCAGATACCGCCAATTATAGACGAAGTTAAGAGAGAAATTTCAAAATTTTTAACTGGAAGAGATATGTATGAAGCATCTAAGGCTTCAGAGGAGTTTCTAATACTACTGCATGAACACGAAGCGGAAAAATTGAGACAGGACAAAAGCATTTTAGATGAAATTGAAGCAGAATATTACGAAAGTTTCAAAGGAGGGGTTTTTAAATACTTTAAAGGGGATTACATCAACGATGATATCAAAAATATTATCAGAACATTTCTAAAGGATGTCAGATCTGGTAAAATGAAGTGGTATGAAAGCTATATGGGTAGTGTTAGACTTGGTTGGGCAATTAATAGTAGATACACAATCGACAATTATTGGAGTAGATTTCGAATAGGATGGGAAGAGATTATCAGAGCATTAACGACTTCAGGAATCGTCGTATTTGATGACATAATACCAGCACCATTTCTTGAAGATGAATTCATAGAGAGACTGGCACCACCAGAAGAATTTGAAGAAAAAGAAGAAATAATACCAAAAATCGAAGAAGAAAAACCGAAATACCATGAAAAACCCCCAACAAGGGAAATACTCGAAAGTATAGTTTCAGATGTCCTTAAAGACTTGGGGTTTAAGGTAGAAACAAATAAAAGACTAAAAGCAAAAGGTAGCGGAGATATAGAAGTAGACGTTTGGGGAATTAAATTCATAGGAAATACGAGATTCTATGTCTACGCATCATGTAAGAACTGGAATAAAGATGTTGATAGAACAGTTATAGATGGTGAATACGGTAGAACTCTCCAATTAATTCAATCTCCGCATTTAAAAATCTTTATAGCAAAGAAGCTTACAGAGCCAGCAAGAGAAACTGCTTTGGCAGATGGATTTATAGTAATCGAGCTTGGAGAAAAAGCTTCAAGTAAAAACGCTGAAGAAATATACAACTTGATTTATTCACATCTAAAAGAGCTTTTCATTGGAATAGCTCCACCAGAGTTACAAAGGTTTGCTAAAGAAGCTAAGGAAATTTCAGAAAGACTAAAGAATTTAGCAGAAGAAATAGAGAGGATTTCCGCTTAGTGAAAATTTATAAGCATTCACAGTATTCGATCACTATGCTTAGAGGTATTAAAGTCGTTGAGGTAGCACCTTTCTATCCAGCACCTTTTTGTGCTAGATTGCTCTTGTTACTTGGAGCTGAAGTTATAAAAATAGAGCCACCAACTGGAGATCCCGCGAGAACTTTTGGTGAAGTATTTGCATCCTTTAACGCTGGAAAGAAAATAATAAAATTAGATTTAAAGAGCGATGATGATCGGAGTAAGTTCTTTGAAATCGTAAAAGATGCAGACGTGTTAATAGAAGGCTACAGACCAGGAGTTGCCAAAAGACTTGGAATAGACTATGAAAGTGTAAAGAGAGTTAATCCTAAAATCATATACTGTTCAATCTCTGCATTCGGGCAAAAATCAAAGCTTAAAGATTTACCAGCACATGACTTAAACATACTTGGATTAGCTGGAATTCTTGAGATCTCTGGATTTAGAGATCCAAACGTTCAGTTTTCAGATTTTGCATCTGCTGTATATGCTGCTTTACTGATCTTAGCAGCTTTATTTGAAAGAGAAAAAACGGGTTCTGGAAGGTTCATCGATGTAAGTATGTTTCACTCAGCTCTGTTTTCGATACCAATCCAATCTACATCCATTTTGAACGGAGTTGCAGTATCGGAGATAGTAAAGAACCCAGTATACGATATATATAAGACTTCAGATGGATACATAACAATTGGTATAGTATCTGAAGAACACTTTTGGAGGAGTTTATGCAGAGAATTAGAATTAGACTTTGATTTCAGCTTATCTGAAAGCTTTAAAAGATACGATGAAGTAAAGAAGGCTATAGAAAACAAACTAAAAGATATGACTACTAAAGATATTTTGGATAAATTGCAAAAAGCGGGAATACCAGCTTTTGAAGTTTTAAGCTTAAAGGATATTAAAAGGATTGAAGATGTCATTGGGGAGGAATTAGTGGAAGAAGTCGAATTTGAAGGAAAGAAGGTAAAGCTCATTAAGCCATTCTTTAAATAAAATTATAACGATCTATAATTCAGTTTTAATTTTTAATTTTTATTATAAATTAATTATCATTGATATAGATTAAAAGAGAAAGATTTTAATAACAACGACAGTGACAATAAAAGTGGTGATGAAATGCGAATTGCTGTTGTTGGGGTAGGTTACTATGGATTTAACGCAAATACACCAGATTTAAGCTGGAAGGAGATAATGTACGAAGCGGCTTCAAGGGCTTATGCCGATGCTGGAATAAATCCTCGTAGGGACGTTGACAGCTTTGTAACGTGTGCAGAAGACATATACGAAGGTTTTGCTATATTCGACGAATTCGTTCCAGATCAACTTGGAGCAGTTCTAAAGCCGACTTGCACAATCTGCGGAGATTTCCTCTATGGAATCGCTACAGCGTATATGCAGATAAAAAGTGGCCTCGCAGACGTTGCAGTAGTTGAAGCCCATAGCAAAGCAAGCGATATACAGACGTTTGGACATGTATTCAGATTTGCAATGGATCCAATATGGCTTAGGTGTATTGGAAATGCCCATCCGTACTACTTTGCTGCTTTAGAGATGGATCTCTACATGAGGCAGAGATGCCTAACCGAAGAGCAAATTGCGAGAGTTGTCGTGAAAAACAAGAACAACGCGATGCTAAATCCATCTGCACCTTATGCCGCGAACGTAAAACTTGAAGATGTATTGAATAGTCCTAAGGTTTTCGATCCGATGAGGAAGATTGAAATAGCTCAGCCAGCTGATGGTTGCGTAGTATTCGTACTTGCAAGTGAAAACGTTGCAAGAGAACTTACAGATACACCGATATGGGTTAAAGGAGTTGGCTGGTGGAGCGAAACGGGTAGCTATGACACTATGAGCTTCTCTGCTATGTATGCATATAAAGCGGCGAAGATGGCTTACAAGATGGCCGGAATAACAAATCCAGCTAAGGAGGTAAACTTCGCCGAAGTAGATGATAGGTTTGCATTCAAGGAGATTCAGCATATAGAGGCTTTACAACTTGCAAACAAGTTTGAAGTTGGAACACTACTCGAAGAAGGTTACTTTGATAGAGATGGAGCATTGCCGATAAACGTATCTGGTGGAAGTCTTGGCATAGGCAATTTGCTTGAGTGCACAGGTGGACAGAAGGCATTAGAAGTAGTTCTACAGCTAAGAGGGGAAGCTGGGAGAAGACAGCTTAAAGATGTAGAAGTAGGTGTTGCACAGGCTTGGAGGTATATCCCGACTGCGAGTGGAGCTGTAGTCGTTTTCGGATTGTAATGAGGTGATACCTATGGAGGTAGAAGTTATAAAGGGTTTAAAGTTCCACAAGAAGCAAGACGTTGCAATAGTTGGAGCTGGAATGACTACATGGAAGCGAAGACTGAATGAAACTGGAAGAGAGTTGAGTTATCTTGCGGTAAAGCAGGCTTTGGAGGAGGCTGGAATAACGCTTGACGATGTCGAAATGGTCGTAATGGGTTCTGCTCCAGACACATTCGATGGTTTTACAATGAAAGGAGAATATCTACTCGATGGAGCTGGAGGTAGCGATAGACCATACATACGTGTATTCGTCGGAGGTGGAACTGGAGTTTTTGCACCTATAGCTGGCTATTGGCATGTTGCAAGTGGTTTAGCAGATGTTTGCTTAGTGGTGTGTGAGGAAAAGATGTCTTCCTGCTATCCACATCCGCAATCAGCATTTAAATACATATGGGATCCGATTCTTGAACGCCCATTAAAGCCGAATCTGATTTGGATATTCGCTTTAGAGATGCGTAGGTATATGCACGTTCACAACATAAAGCATGAGGATATAGCACTTGTATCCGTTAAAAACAAGGCAAATGCGTTAGATCATCCTTGTGCACAAGTAGCTGGAAAGATAACAGTTGAAGACGTTTTAAACAGCGAGCCAATGGCTTTACCCGTTAGAAGACTTGACGTCTCGCCACCGAGTGATGGAGCTGCAGCTTTAGTCATGGTTGCCCCTCATATAGCGAGACAGTTGACCGATGAGCCGGTATGGGTTACTGGAGTTGGATGGGCTTTAGATACGACATGGTGGACAAACAGAGATCTTTACTTCCCACGTTATGTAGCTGAAGCTGCGAAGATGGCTTACAGAATGGCTCACATAACAGATCCAAGGAAGGAGATAGATGTAGCTGAGCCATACGATCCATTCGATTACAAGGAGCTACATCACATGGAGGGATTGGGTTTGTGTAAGAAGGGAGAAGCACCAATACTAACGAGGGAAGGAGTAACTGCAAGGGATGGAGATTTGCCTGTATGTCCATCTGGTGGACTAATGGGTGTTGGAAATCCAATTGCTGCAACGATGGGAGTTAAGGCTTGCGAAATCTATTGGCAGCTTGCATACAGAGCTGGAAAGAGGCAAGTAGCTAAGGAAGTTACAACTGGAGTTTGCCAAGCTTGGGGAGATCTCATGCAGATTGGAACTGTTATGGTTATGTCAAATAAGAGGTGATATAATGGCTGTTGGAAAAAAGGAGATTAGTTGTCCTCCTTCAGCACCGGGAACACCTCTGAGTGAAGAAGACATAAGAAAGGGAAGAGTGACATATGTAGAAGATCATCCAGATCTACGCTACAGCTGGACTGCTGGACAGGCGATAAGCAGATTTCTGAACGGCTTGAAAGAAGGTAAAATACTAGGTGTTAAGTGCAACAAATGCGGTAGAATAATGGTTCCGCCACGTATGTTTTGTGAACTGTGCTATAAACCTATAGACGAATGGGTTGAATTGAAGGATACTGGAACTGTTAAGACTTTCTCTGTTTCGTACATCGATCCAGATGCGAGACCACTAAAAGAGCCTATAATAGTTGCTGTAATCGAAATAGATGGAGCTTCGCCGAATATGGGATTTATGCATATACTTGGTGAAGTGAAGCCTGAGGAAGTCTACATAGGAATGAAGGTAAAAGCGGTTTGGAAACCAGAGGAGGAGAGAGAAGGAGCTATAACGGATATAAAGTATTGGAAGCCTTTGAGGTGATAAAATGATTGAGAAGATTGTAAATCCAAAAGAGCTAAGGCATTGGGATGGATTAATCGATGTATACTGGATTTACACGAGTGGAACTGCCGGAGATTACTTCTTCAAGAAGTTGAAAGAAGAGGGCAAGTTTACAGCTGCTAAGTGCAAGAAGTGTGGAAGAGTTTACTTCCCACCACGTATCTACTGTGAGAAGGATTTAAGTGAAACTGAATTCATTGAAGTTAGTGGTGAAGGAACTGTTAGAGCTTTTACAGTTGCAAGACTTGACGTATATGAAAAACCACTTGAGAAACCGGAGATTTATGCAATAATAGACATAGATGGAACAGACGGATGCATAATACATCTGCTAGGCGAAGTAGAGCCAGAAGAAGTAAAGGTTGGAATGAAAGTCAAGCCAGTTCTTAAGGAAAAGGAGAAAAGAGAAGGTAGGATCACTGATATCTTATACTTCAAACCCGCTTAATTTTAAATTTTTATAATATTTTTCAAGTGGTGATTTAAATGGATTTTAAGCTTACAGATGATCAGAAGATGATTGCAAATGCTGCAAAAGACATAGCTAAAGATTTTCCACCTGAATACTGGAGAGAAAAAGAGGAGAAAGGCGAGTTTGCTGAGGAGTTCTTTAAAGCGATTGCCGATGCTGGTTTCTTTGGAATCGTAATTCCAGAGGAATACGGTGGCTCAGGTTACGGAATGACAGAGCTTTTGATAGCAATGGAGGAATTGGCAGCGAATGGTTGTGGAATGGGTGGTGTTTGGTATTTGGTTTTAACAGAAGTCTTTGGAGCTTTAACTATTGTCAGGCATGGAACTGAGAAGCACAAGGAGAAGTATCTGCCAAAGATCGCAAAGGGTAAGCTTGAGTTCTGTATGGCTTTGACTGAGCCAGATGCTGGAACTAACACGTTAAACATAAGGACTACTGCTGTTAAAGAAGGAGATGAATGGGTGATAAACGGGAACAAGATATTCATAAGTGGTGCAGATAGAGCTAAGGGGATGCTAATAGTTGCGAGGACTACTCCAAGGGAGAAAGCACCTAAGAAAACTTATGGTATAAGTCTATTCTTGGCGGATCTTCCTAATAAAGCCGTTAAGGTAAATCCGATTCCTAAACATGGAATAAACTATTCAAAGACTTGTGAAGTAAGTTTTAACAATTTAAGGTTGCCAGAGGATGCCTTAATTCCTCCGCAGGATGAGGGTTGGTACATTTTGCTTGACACATTAAATCCAGAGAGGATGAGTTTTGCAGCAGCTGCGATAGGAATAGCAAGGCTTGCGATAAGTAAAGCCGTGGAATACTCAAAGCAAAGAGTTGTCTTTGCAGATCCAATAGGTAGTTACCAAGGATTACAATTCCCACTTGCTGAAAGCTATGCAGCGTTAGAATGTGCAAAGCTCATGAATTTCAAAGCGGCATGGCTATTCGATAACGGTGCAAGTTATAGAGAAGTCGGTGCTGCTGCGAATATGGCTAAAGTAGTTGCAGTTGAAGCTGGAATAAAAGCCGTTTACTGGGCTATGCAGGTATTTGGTGGTTATGGATACGCTAAGGAGTACGATGTAGAAAGGTGGTGGAGAGAGATAAACCTAATAAGGCTTGCACCAGTTACACAGCAAATGGCTTTGGCGTATATCGGTGAGCACGTTTTGGGAATGCCAAAAAGTTATAGAACTTAAAAAATTATATTGATGATTTTATTTTTTCTAATGAATCTGGGTTTTCTAATGCTGATGTGTCTCCAAGCTCTTGCCCCGTTACAACAGCTCTTATAAGTCTTCTCATAATCTTACCGCTTCTTGTCCTTGGCAAATCTGGAACAAACACTATTCTTTCTGGCTTAAACGGTTTTCCTAGTTCTTTTACTATTTTTTCTTCTATTTCTCTTTTTATCTCTTCACTTGGCTCGTATCCCGGTTTTAACGTTGCAAATATCCATATAACTTCTCCCTTCAACTCATGTGGAACTCCAATGCAAGCAGATTCTTGAATTGCTGGATGTGAGTTCACTATTGTTTCAACTTCAGCCGGGCCTGTCCTCTTTCCAGCAACTTTTATAACATCATCAGCTCTTCCAAGCAGATACCAGTAACCGTCTTCATCGATGTAAGCCCAATCGCCGTGATACCAAACTCCCTTCCATTTACTCCAATAAGTCCTTAGATATCTTTCTGGATCTTTCCAAAATCCACGAGTCATTGAAGGTGCTGGCTTTTTACATACGAGATAACCAACTTGCTGTCTTACTGGTTTACCCTCCTCGTTAAATACGTCTATGTCCATTCCCAAGCCGGGATAGCCCAAAGTAGTCGGCTTTAATGGCATTACTGGCGATGGAAGTAAGAAGCAACCGAAAATCTCAGTTCCACCAGATAGGTTTATTATTGGACATCTCTCCTCTCCAACGACTTTCAGCAACCACATCCATGTATCGTAATCAATTGGTTCTCCTGTATTTCCAGTAGCTTTTAAACTACTCAAATCGTGTTGTTCAATTATCTCGTTACCGAATCTCTTAAGCATTCTGAAAACTGTTGCAGAACCTCCAAGTATTGATATCTCAAATTCTTCAATCATGCTCCAGATTCTATCTTTTTCTGGATAATCTGGTGCTCCTTCAAACATCACATGGGTTCCACCTAAGTGTTGACATCCTATTATCTGCCAAGGCCCCATCATCCATCCTATATCTGTAATCCAAAGGAATACGTCCTCATCCTTCAAATCGAGGTTGAAGTATATCTCCTTAGAGCTTTGTAGAAGTGCTCCTATATGTGACAACACTACTCCTTTAGGCTTTCCAGTAGTTCCAGATGTGTAAAGCAATAAAGCTGGATCGTTGGATTCAACTGGTACTGTTTCGCACCTCTTACTCTCTTTTAGCTCATGCCAATAGTAATCTCTACCTTCTTTCATCTCTACTTCAACATTTGCCCTGTTAACTACGATAACCTTCTCAACCTTAGTTCCCTCTAAGGCTTTATCCAGCTCTGGTTTAAGCTTAACAGCTCTTCCCCTTCTATACGTTGCATCCGCGGTAACAACAATTCTCGCCTCGGAATCGATAAGTCTTGTAGCTACTGCTCCAGCACTAAAACCTGAGAATATCGGCATTGCTATTGCACCGATCTTCATCGCTGCAAGCATTGTAACTACTGTTTCTGGTAACATCGGAATGTACATTGCGACAACGTCTCCTTTCTTTACTCCGAATGACTTTAAAACGTTTGCAAATCTGTTCACTTCCCTATAAAGTTCGAGATACGTATACTTCTTCACTTCTCCGTCTTCTCCTTGCCAAATGAAGGCTAACTTATTCCTCCTCTTAGATTTATGTCTGTCCAAAACGTTATGAACGATGTTTATTTCGCCGTTGACAAACCAGTCAGTCCATTCTATACCCTTAGACATGTCATAGACCTTTTCGTACTCTTTGAACCATTCTACGTTTAAAACTTCTACAGCTTTACTCCACCACCATTCTATATCCTCAGTAGATTTCTTAACGAGGTCTTTGTAATCTGAAAATCCCTCCGAATCCATAAACTGTTTGACGTTAGCTG
>CAZFII010000036.1:0-9584 GCA_964518925.1 uncultured archaeon | reverse complement strand
ATCCTTATCTCAGTCGGTGTCCTTTCTCTTTCAAACAAATTCAGCTCCTCTATAACCTTCTTCAACTTCATCAAAATTCATTGAACTGTATTCTGAAAAGGTAAAGTTTACGGGTCTAGTTAAAGTTAAATTAAGTTCATAACTTCAAATTAAATTAATAAACTCTAAAGTACGAGATTTTAAGTCGCCAAGATTGACTGTTGAAAAATAAAAGGTTGCAAGGATTTTGTTACTTATTATTAAAAACACTTATGGATAAGCCTTTAAACATGAAAGAAAATCTCTCAAGCTCATTCTTTTTGTTCGAAATTGAGTGTAATGAAATTCTATCATAGGTTTTGACCATAAGTAGCTGTTGAAACAATCTTTTCCTTTCTTTTTGCCTATAAATGGACTCTCCCCAACGAGTAGTAGAGGATGGTTGCTTTGATTGTTGCAATAGTAGGCTATATCTTCTGCCCAACATCCCTCCTTTTCTTTGTTTCTATTGCATGTAATCCAACAGTTTGGATTTGTCCTATAACGATGACTACACTGGGTCATATAGTTTGGATAATGAACATGGTCTTGGCATGGTGGATAATAGTAGTTTGGATCGTATTTAGTGGAGTCATTACAATTTGGTCTTGGTTGATATAAATCCCCCAAGGGATTCTGGCAAGCATTCTTTTTACATCTAATGTTTTGCACTTGTCCAAAAACTCTCCAAATGTCGTAAAATGAATGATTAGTTTTTCCAAGTATGGTCTCATCGACTTTCATCAAATAAAACAGAAAATACTTTTGGAAAGTATTTTTATCTTTTTCTTTCGATGTAACTCCAGCAATCCATAATTTGCTTTGGTTATATAAATCCTTTAATGTTTCCCAAGTTCTCATATTATGCTTACAATTCGTCAGAGTAATGATTCTTCCTTCAACATTTGGACCACATCCATACTGATGAATCTCATAACTACTAGTACTTTGATTAAACTCGACCTTTGTAGTAGATACAACATAGACATAAACTATGTCATCCAAACTTACAGAACAATCCTTCATAGCTTTTCCTTTAAACCTTTCTTCGAGTTCTTCTTTCGACAAATTGAAATTCCTCTTTAACTTTTCGTCCTTTTCCCAGTCTCTAAAATCCTGATACTGCTTAGAAAAACACTTACAACCTTTCGATTTCTTTAAGGTACATGAACTCATACATACAATGAGCATTTAGACAAACTTAAATTTTTCTTAAAAGAGAATGGAGAGGGGAGTGGCGGTAGTAAGCCCCCTTCTGTTTCTAGGCGGCATTAGTCTAAGCGGCCTTACGGCCTTGCACCGGCGGGGTCGGCACGTTTCATCCCGCTTGGGTGACCTCATCCTTTCGGAATCATCGCATTTCCCCAAGCGGGTATCGTTTCTGTGCCGTTGCCACCCCTCTCGGGGTATCCCCTTACGGGGATCCGCCTTTTAACGGTGGGGGGACTTTCCTCCTCACGGTCAGCCGCCCACCGCCGCTCCCCATATATACTTAATTCTTCTATCGTTTAAAAGCTTTAATGACATAGAACGATGAGATTATTTGTCATAAATTAGGCAGCTTCAAAAATTAGAAGTTTAGTAACAGCGAATGTTGAAGTGCATTTACCTAATTTTTATTAAATTTATTCACTAAAATCTACTGAGGTAAACTATATATTCTGATAAACTCTGCTCGTATTTATATGATCTGGCAAGGGAGGAGTAGAAGGAAGCCAACTGGTGGACTGTACAGAAGACATAGAAAGAAGAGGAAATACGAAATGGGTAGACCACAAGTAGAGACAACTATAGGTGAGAGAAAGATAAAAATAGTTAGAGTTAGAGGTGGAAACTACAAGGTAAAGTTATTTGCAGATAGATACGCAAACGTTTACATACCTAGCCAAAACAGGGTTGTTAAAGCGGAGATAAAAAGTGTAGTTGAAAATCCAGCTCACGTTCATTATGCAAGGAGAAACGTGATTACAAAAGGTGCTATAATCCTAACGGAGGTTGGAAAGGCTAGAGTTACAAACAGACCAAGCCAAGAAGGAGTAATAAATGCCGTGCTTATCGAATAGGGTGCCGGAGAAAATTGTTCAAAGCGGTGACGGCGGGAAGGATGTAATAGATATACCTCCGGCACCCTACAGTATAATGTCAATAAATTAAGTAATAAAACTTTCGGTGATAACTTAAAATAAGGGGTGATGACGTTGATAGATAAAGATAAACTCACCAAAGCAATTGAAGATGCAATAAAAAATGCAAAAGAGAGAAGATTTGTTGAGTCCGTAGAAATTGCTGTAAATCTTAGAAATGTCGATATGAGAAAGCCTGAAAATAGAATAGACGTTGTTGTAACTCTTCCGCATGGATTGGGAAAACCTAGAAAAGTTGGAGTATTTGCAAGAGGTGAAACAGCGTTAAAGGCAAGAGAAGCGGGAGCAGATATAGTTCTGTCTCCAGAGGATATAGACGAGTTAGCAAAGAACAAAAGAAAAGCTAAAAAACTTGCAAACTCTATTCACTTCTTTATAGCTGAAGCTCCACTTATGCCAGAAATCGGTAGAAAATTAGGGCCAATACTGGGCCCAAGAGGAAAAATACCTCAGCCAATACCTCCACTTTCAGATCCAAAACCAGTAATTGAAAAACTTAGGAAATCCGTTAAAATTAGAACAAGAGACAAGCCAACATTTCATGCACCGATTGGAATCAAAACTATGAGTCCTGAGCAACTTGCAGATAACGCATTAGAGATTTTAAAAGTCATAGAAAACAAATATGAAAATCCAGCACAAGTTATTAAATCCGTATTTGTTAAAACTACGATGGGACCAGCAGTTAAGGTGATTTGAAATGGCTGCAATAAGAGGGCAACCACCGAAATGGAAGGTTCAAGCAGTTGAAGAACTTAGAAGGCTTATTACTTCTTACCCAGTGGTAGCAATAGTTACGTTTAGAGGAGTTCCAGCAAGTCAGATGCAAGAGATTAGGAGAAACTTTAGAGGAAGTGCAATTATCAAAGTCGTAAAGAATTCACTACTTGAAAGGGCATTAGATTTAGCGGGTGGAGATTACGTAAAACTCAAAGATTTCATAAAAGATCAGACAGCTATAATTGTTACGAACATAAATCCTTTTAAACTGTATAAGATGATTGAAGAGACAAAAGTCCCTTCACCCTTAAAACCAAATCAGATATCGCCAGTAGACGTAGTAGTTGAAAAGGGCCCAACTCCCTTCCCTCCAGGACCAATAATCGGAGAGCTTCAAATGGCTGGAATTCCCGCTGCGATAGAGAAGGGTAAGATAGTCATAAAAGAAACTAAAACCATCGTAAAAGCTGGAGAAGTTGTTAAACCAGAAGTAGCAAGAGCTTTAGAGAAATTGGACATAAAACCGATAAAAATTGGATTAGATGTAAGGGCGATATACGATTCCGGAGTAATACTAACTCCAGACGTACTGGCAATCGATGAATCAAAAGTAATCGAAGATATTCAGACGGCGTATACACACGCTATAAATCTGGCAGTTAACGCTGGATATATTACGAAAGAAACTGCGGAACTCATAATCATCAAAGCCTACACGAATGCAAGAAACCTTGCAATAAATGCTGGAATATACGAAAAAGAGGTAATGCCAGAGATTCTTATAAAGGCTTATTCAAATGCATTAGCACTTGCATCGCATTTGCCTGACGAAGCATTAGATGAAGAACTAAAATCTATGCTTAAGTCTGGAGTTGTTGAAGTTAAAGAGGTTAAAGAGGTTGAAGAAAAGAAGGAAGAGGAAGAAAAAGAAGAAGAGGAGAAAGAAGAAGAATCCGCTTTAGAGGGGTTGAGTGCGTTATTTGGTTGAAGGAGGTGATGTTTGTGGAATACGTATATGCTGCGTTATTACTCCATTCGGCTGGAAAGGATATAAATGAAGAAAACGTTAAAGCAGTCTTGCAAGCAGCTGGGATAAATGTAGATGAAGCGAGGGTTAAGGCGTTGGTTTCAGCTTTAGAAGGTATAAATATAGATGAAGCTATACAAAAAGCTGCTGTAGCACCAGTTGCACCAGCTGCCGCTCCAGCAGCACCAGCCCCAGCCGAAGAGAAGAAAGAAGAAGAGGAGAAGAAGGAAGAAGAGGAAGAAAAGGCTGAAGAAGAGGCAATTGAGGGACTTGGAGCTCTATTTGGCTAAAGAACTTAACTTTTATACAATTTTTTAGCAATTTGATAAATATTTTTAACATTTAACTGATTTTTGTTCATGCTTGAGTTCCTCGCAAAAGTTGTACTGATAAGTAGTACTGGCGCATTAACACCCGGCCCATTAACGGCTGCTACTGCAGCTATTGGAGTAAAAAGAGGTTGGAAAGGCGGATTTCTCGTTAGTACTGGGCATATGGCATTCGAATTTCCACTAGTTGTTGCGATAGGGTTAGGTGTTGCAACTCTCTTCACATCTGAAATATTCGTTAGGGTAGTCAGCTTTATTGGCGGTGTTTTTATGCTTTTATTTGCATATTTAACTTTTAGAGATGCAATAAAAGCTAAAACGACGACGATTTCAAATCCTACGAGTTCACCCGTACTAGTTGGTATAGGACTTTCAGCCCTGAACCCGTTCTTTATAGCATGGTGGATTGGTGTAGGAACTCCTTTAATTCTTGAAGCGTTAAGGTATTGGGGCTTAGTTGGTATTCCCCTATTTTATGTAGCACATGTATGGCTCGATTTCGCTTGGCTTTCTATCGTTGCACATGTAACATCTCTAACCGGAGTAAAGCTTAAGTTGTACAAATTGGTATTGTTAATAGTTGCCGTCTTTGTTTTACTGTTCGGAGTAGATTTCTTGTATTACGCTATTTTTAAGAGTCATTTAATGCCATTTTAAAATTTTATAAAATTTAATTCCCGTAATGTATTTATTACTTTGAGATTATCATCTCAACTATGGCAAGAATGCATGCAAGAAGAAGAGGTAAATCTGGATCGAAAAGGGTATACAGAGATAAACCACCAGAGTGGGTAGAGATGACACCAGAAGAAGTAGAAAAGAAAGTTGTAGAACTATATAAGCAGGGTTATGAGCCAAGTATGATAGGAATGATTCTAAGAGATAGATATGGAATCCCATCTGTGAGACAGATAACTGGAAAAAAGATAACGAAGATATTAAAGGAGCATGGAATAGAGATGAAGTATCCAGAAGATCTAAAAGCTTTGATTAAAAAGGCTTTAAACTTAAGAAGACACTTAGAAGTTCATAAGAAAGATAAGCATAACATGAGAGGATTACAACTAATAGAGGCAAAGATTTGGAGACTGTCAAACTACTATAAAGAAAAGGGAGTTTTGCCAGCTGATTGGAAATACGATCCAGAGAGATTGAGAATAGAATTGGGAGGATAAATTTACTGTAGAAATTCTTCAACTCTATTCAGCTTTCTAATGATTTCCATTTGTTTTAAAGCGAGTTCTCTTGCCTTATGCATATCAGTTTGTTCAATTATTTCGCCATTTTCTATAACTTTCCTTAATAATGGTTCTTTTCCCTTAGGAGCTTCATCCTTGAAAAGTTTTATTTCATCCTCAAGCTTTTCCCAATCTCTATAAACCTGCTTCATTCCTCCTCTCTTTCCCCTTTTAGCAACGAATTTGCCCTCTTTTTCAACGATATCTAATGCGAAGTCTATTGGTCTTGCTCCACTTATAGCAGTTCCAACACCGAATGCATCGACGATATCTTTTAGTTCTATAACATCTCTAATACTCAATCCACCACTTACAAATATCTTGACATCTCTTTTTCCTCTTATATCAAGCTCCCATCTAACCTCCTCGATTATTTTTCTGAATTTTCCTCTACGAGATGAGGGAGTATCTAATCTAACTGCATCTACTCTTTCAACGTTTTCTACGGCTAATATCGCTTCAGTTTTTTCATCGTAATACGTATCAATTAACATCGTTCTTGGCACATCTCTATCCACTACTTCGTTGAAACTCTTCCAAGCTTTAACTTGATCTCCAAAGCATATTATCAGTGCATGTGGCATTGTTCCCATACTTTTGAGTCCTAAATACTTTTCTGCGGAATAGTTACTTACACCATCAACTCCACCGATGTACGCAGATCTTTCAACCATTGCAGCAATCGCTGGATGTACCCTTCTGGTTCCAAATGAGAAAATCCTTTTTTCACCAGCAGCCAGTTTAAATTTGAAAGCTTCCTTAGCTATAGCACTTGCATGACATATAAAGCCCAATATTGCAGTTTCATATCTTGCGAATTCGAGATATCTACCAACAATAGTTAAAACTGGCTCATGTGGAAAGAACACAGTTCCTTCTGGCATTGCGTAGACATCGATGTTTAAACCCTCCAGTAGGTTTAATACGTCGTTTAATCCTGCAAAAATGCCCCAATCTGTTGTTGTAACTTCTGCAACCACTATTGGATTGATCTCCTTAGCTCTAAGGACTTTTTCAGTCCATATGAAATATCTATCAGTTGTTATACCGTTTTTTATGTCTTCCTCACTAACTATCAAGAATGTCATACACCATCACACTCACATTGATATATTAAATTTCTTCGTTACATTCACACGGCTTTTTTCCACACTTTATGCAATATCCAGGATACTTCTTCAAAACTTCCTCTTCCACATCGATATCGCATAGATTTGCAAGGCTTACAAGCCAAGCAAAAACATCGGCGATTTCCTCACCGATATTCGATTTTTTTCTAACTGCTTCTGCTAATTCACCAACTTCCTCAATCAGCCAAAGCATAGTTTTTTCTATTCCTCTCTTAGAGTCTCTTTCGAAGTAAAGTTCTCTGATAAGTTCCTGAAACTCTCGGATTTGCATGCAATTAAAAATTACCGAATGTGTTTTAATTTATTTCGGAACAATCTTTACAACGAAGAATAAGAAATCCGATACATCATAACCAATTATTTGCAATAAGTTGAGAAGAGATGCCATAAAGAGTATAAATCCCGCACAAACAAATCCTATGGTAAATCCAACTCTCATACCAGTTACAATTGGCTTACACATTTCAGTGTTGGATATCTTGTAAAATATATAGGACAAGAATGCAATAGAGTTTAACTTAACTAAAACGTAACAAAACGGACTGCAATTGATCATAGCTCTTGCAAAAACATTGATTTCGTAAAAACCCAATATCTTCACACCGTAAATCGTAGTTAAGCAATCCAATACGTTGAACAAGTTGACTAAGAGTATTAAGAAACGAGATAATTTCATATGAGATTTATCGTCAAATTTATTTATAAAATTTATGGTTAGGTAAAAATAATAATGATGATTATTATATCCTTACGGGAATTCCCCTCCTCCTTAGATACTCTTTAATCTCCATTATTGAAATCTCTTTGTAGTGGAAAATACTTGCAGCTAAGCAAGCATCAGCCTTACCCTCAACAAAACCCTCATAGAAGTGTTCAACTTTACCCGCTCCTCCAGATGCTATAACTGGAATGTTAACCTCTTCACTAATCTTTCTCGTTATGGGGATGTCGTAGCCATCCTTAGTTCCATCCCTATTCATCGAAGTCAACAGGATTTCTCCAGCCCCAAGTTCTTCAACTCTTTTAGCCCATTCTACTGCATCTATTCCAGTAGGCACCCTTCCGCCATATATTACAACTTCATACCAAGCTTTAGTCCCATCCTCAAGCTCTATTATATATTTTCCCTTATTCAAATCGAAATTCCTTCTACAATCAATAGCAACAACTATACATTGACTACCAAAAGTTTCTGCCGCTTCTTTAACGAATTTAGGATTTTTTACGGCAGCGGTGTTTATAGAAACCTTATCCGCTCCAGCAGATAAAATTCTGTTTATATCTTCGATGCTCTTGATTCCACCCCCAACTGTAAACGGTATAAATACCTGTTCAGCCGTCTTTTCTATTACATCGATCATCGTTTCTCTACCCTCAGGTGAAGCAGTAATATCGAGAAATACTAATTCATCTGCTCCTTCCTCATCGTATCTTTTAGCAAGTTCAACTGGATCTCCTGCATATCTTAAATTTACAAATTCAACGCCTTTAACAACTCTTGCACCTCTTTCGTCAAGAGTGACATCAAGGCAAGGTATTATCCTTTTCGCAAGCATTGAGAATATAAATCAAAAGATTTTACAAATATCTTGCGGTTTTATCTCATTCGATAAACAGAATTACCAAATAAGTTTTCTCGACGTATGAATGTACAACTCTGAGATTTGACCTTTCTGAGTGATAATACTTAGAGCACCTTTAAGTTCCTCAAATCCAATAGTTTGAAAGCCTACTATCTTATCTCCTTTATAATAAAATATTTTATTATCAAGTCTTTCAAAATCATCGGTAATATATCCAATAGACACAAATGGTACTCCAAATATATCAATCACATTTATCCTGATAGATCCATCATATGTTCTCTCGATTCCTGCAATGTTGTATGCTGCGATCCTACCTTGAATTGAAGCATTTATCCAAACAGCATTTATCGTATACTCTCCAGTTATGAGATCCTTCGTCTCTGCACAATCCCCTGCAGCATATACATTTTTAAAATTCGTTTGCATTTTATCATTCACAACAATTCCAGTTCTTATTTCAATACCGCTATTTCTTAGGAATTCTACATTTGGTCTAACACCAACCGATGTTATAACCATATTGCACTTAATCTCTTCATTCTCAACAACAACTCCCTTAACAGAGTTGTCTCCAATTATCTTAGAGACTGATTTACCTAATATGACCTTAACCCCATTATTCTCGAGAATTTCTTTCGCGATATTAGCAAAATCTTTGTCCAATGCTTCGGGCAAAACTCTATCCTTTAACTCTACAATGGTAACATCGATATTTCTCTTTCTCAATGCTACTGCTGCGCTAATTCCAACAAATCCAGCACCTATTATAACTGCTTTCTCTACATTCCTTAAATATCTCATGATTTCATCGGCATCTTTGAGAGTATTAAAGAAGAATACACCTTTAAGATCTATTCCATCTATTTTGGGCTTAATTGGGTAAGCTCCAGTAGCGATTAGTAATTGATCGTATTTTATCTCCTTACCACTTTTCAATAAAACTGTATTTTCATTCGGTTTAACTTCGATTACCTTATCTTGAATGAATTTTATTCCATCTAAAAAAACTCTATCTCTACCAATCTCTCCACTTAAATAATGTGGTAAAAGTGGTTTTGAATACGGTCTTTCAGAGCTTATTACAAGTACTTCCTTAACTCCTAGCTTATTTAATGTATTTATAGCACTAATCCCAGCTGCTCCACATCCAATTATTACAATCATATCCCTAATTTCTTCCTTTTCTCCTCTATATGCTTAATAATGAGTTCCGCAGCCTTTTCTGGATCAGTTTCAACTGCAAATCTTGCACCAACAACTCTTTCAAGATCTTCTGTCAAGAGTTTAGTCACATTTTTACTCCCAAGAACTGGTGGTACCGTACCTAATACTGTAAATATCCCACTCGCAACTGCATACGCTCCTATGCTTACAGCTTTTTCGCTCATCCAT
>CAZFII010000035.1:0-9705 GCA_964518925.1 uncultured archaeon | reverse complement strand
AAATCGATTAATCATTACTTTCGAAGAACTCTTCAAATACAGATACCAGAGCTATTAGAGTTGCTGGAATGGCCTGTTCAGTTGCGAAGGTTATGTATGGACATAGATCTATAATGAAATCCGCTAATCTGAAAACTCCCTTTGGTATTCCTTGTCTGCTCCCGATGAATACTACTACTTCATCGGCGTAAAACATTCTCTTTCCAAGTTCATCTTTTACATCTCTTATCTGTTTTCCCGTTGGATCTGTAACAATTAAGACGTTTCTCTTTCTTCTTTTGTCTCTTGCAGTCTGATACAAATCTTGCAGATAAATCGGAACTTTCCTGACTTCTCTATCATAAGCCTTTCTCTGGATCTCGTATCTCGTAATTTGACCTCTTCTAACTCCTCTAATGAACTGTTCTAATTCGTATGCATCTACATATCCAAAAGGAGCGATTATAAGTTCTTTAACCTCAAAAGCTTGGGCTGCTCTTCCAATTCTTTCACCGATTTCGTATGCTCCAGCTTCAAGATATGGAAGTTGGATTATGCTTATCTTGTTTAGCAACTTTCTTGAATCTACTTTTTCTGGAGTATACTTCTTTCTCTCCTGTTTTCCGTCTATAACACCGATAAAAGCTCTTTCATTTATTATTTCAACATAGACGGCTTTATCTGGGAAATCTAATTGAACTTCACAGCCCGTCAACTCTTTGAGCTTTGCCCCGAGTTCTATGTTTATATCAGCACTCGTAAAGTTATGGGTACCTCTCCTTTTAGTTCTTATTGCAAACGTTTTCGCACCACTTAGTAATTTTGCTATTTCTTCTGCATGACTCACAATCTCATTTAAATCTGCTTTACATTGAATTTTAATTGGGATAATAGTCTCGATTTCTGGAATATCAGAGATCTTTTCTATTTCGTCTGAGTATACTAAAACCAATCCTAAATATCCGTTAGGTCTTACCTCCATTTCGGCATTAATCCTATCCCTTATGTAAGATGCTGCAACGTACTCCATTCCTCTCTGTGTTTTTACAAGAAGCATATATGTACCTATGAGGTAAATTTTTTAGCGTTTTTGCAGAACGATTAATATGAACTACAAGGGGGTTGAAATCGAAGCATATCATGGAGATATAACGAAGCTTGAAGTAGATGCAATAGTTAACGCCGCGAACACGCATTTGTACATGGGTGGTGGTGTTGCTGGTGCGATAAAAAGAGCTGGTGGTGAAGAAATCGAAAGAGAAGCAGTTAAACAAGGGCCAATCAAGATCGGTGAAGCAGTAGTTACTGGTGCTGGAAGGTTAAAAGCTAAATACGTTATTCATGCACCTACAATGGAATTGGATTTGAAGACTGATGAAAACAAGATTAGACTTGCTATGAGAGCTGCGTTGAAAAAAGCTGAAGAACTAGGGATTGAAAGCATAGCATTTCCCGCTCTTGGAACTGGAGTTGGAGGTTTTCCAAAAGATAGAGCTGCCGAAGTAATGGTTGAAGAACTTAAAAAGCACATAGATTCAGGAACAAAGCTGAAAAGAGTTATATTAGCAGACATAAACGAAGATCAGGTTGAATACTTCAAAAGAGAGATCGAAAAACTCGCTTAAAATTAATTTTATTTATCTGTTCTATTTTGATTTATTAATTTTATTGAAATTATTTTTGAAATTAAACAGATTTCCCTTTATGCCAAGATTTCGCCCACTTGAAGATCTTTCATTTTTTGGAAAATATAAGCATGGAATTCCTTAGTGCCTTATAAATTAGTACTATATCTCACTCTTACGGGATAATTGAATCAAACATTGGCATAATAAAAGTTCCCACCAGGGATAGTATTCAACCACTCCTCTCTGTTTACATGGGCGTACATCCTGATT
This sequence comes from uncultured archaeon, assembly GCA_964518925.1. Lineage (GTDB taxonomy): Archaea > Halobacteriota > Archaeoglobi > Archaeoglobales > Archaeoglobaceae > CAYWXE01. The sequence goes on along the minus strand of CAZFII010000035.1, from coordinate 7,828 downwards.
CATCTTTATTCTTGCTTCTTGATAACTTTTATCGTTATCTTCTTAGTCCTGTTTTACCTTATTCAAGAGATATTGTTGATGGAGTTAAAGGGGCTTATGGAGGGGTTAAATTTGTTTGAGCGAGAGAGTAGCGGCCAGACATCTTTTACAAGAATACTCTGAGATTCTCACACAGCATAAATAAAAGTTACAAATTTAAGGAGAAGAAATCTTAAGACAAAATATTCAACAAATGAGTTATGCAACAAGAAATTAGCTGATTTCGTAAAGGATATTCCCATTCATTATAGATAAAGCTCATTGGTGGTGATGCAATACTGTTGATGAAGTATTTAAATTTATGTACAATGTAGTGTCACAACCAGCTCATTAGCTTATAAAGTCTTAATCTGGAATTAAAGTTTCAGAAGAAGCTTAGTTTAATCCGTGTTCAAACAGAAAATTAAAACATCCTCTTGTTCTATTACTAAAAACCCTACTAAATGCTGAAACCTCTTCTGTAAGCTATTCATGTGGCTCTATAATCTTTTAACGTTATGTTAACATGTCCTGTCAACATAACGAAACACTTAAATATATGTTGTGATACCTCAATCTAATGCCGTATAAATTCGCATTTAACTCATTCGAATTTTCGTTTGGTTTTTGGTTTAGCTGCTAAAAGGTTTTTGTTTTGTTCTTTTGGGGGTGTTAGTATGCTCGGCAAGACTAGGCGGTTGAGAAGGCTTTTCAAAAACGGTAAAACCCTCATAGTTCCAATGGATCACGGGATTACAAAGCCAGAGAAAGGTTTGGAAAACATTGATAAGGTAATAGAACAGATAGAGGGTTACGTAGATGCAGTAGTCCTTCATAAAGGTGTTGCAAAGCGTTCTAAAATTCTTGAAAATTCAGATATAGGACTCATAATACATCTAAGTGGTTCTACAAGCTTAAGCGAAGATCCGAACGATAAAAGGATAATTACAAGTGTTGAAAAGGCTATAGCCTTAGGAGCTGACGCTGTAAGCATTCATGTAAACATAGGTAGCAAAACCGAAGCAAGACAACTTGAAGAGGCGGGAACAATTTCTGAAATATGTGACTACTATGGAATTCCGTTGCTTGCAATGATATACCCACGTGGAAATGTAGAAGTGAACGTTGAAACCGTAAGACATGCCGTTAGAATTGGATACGAAATAGGTGCAGATATCGTAAAAACATGTTATGTCGATGGATTTGAAAGAGTTGTCGAAGTTGCAGATATTCCAATTGTCATAGCGGGAGGTAGCAAGATAAACGAAGTGGAACTACTTAGGTTAGTTGATAAGGCTTTAGAAAGTGGAGCATCGGGAGTTGCAATTGGTAGAAACGTCTTCCAAGCGAAAAATCCAAGGAAAATCGTAGAACTATTACACATGATAATACATGAGGGTTTAAGCTTTGAAAACGTTTGTAGTGTTATGCAGTAATAGAAATGCTTATATGTCACTAAGACACAAAGTGACAATATGATTGGGAAGGTTATAAGGCTTGAGAGAATAGTGAACAGAAACACTGGAAATACTGTAATAGTTCCAATGGATCACGGGTTGTCTATGGGGCCAATAAAGGGGCTGGAAGATATGCCAAAGATTATAAATGCTGTAGCTGAAGGTGGAGCTAACGCTGTAGTACTACACAAGGGAATAGTCAAATTTGGACATAGGGGCTATGGCAAAGATATAGGACTCATAGTACACCTAAGTGGTTCTACAGCATTAGCCCCAGATCCAAATGAGAAAGTAATCGTTTGTACCATTGAAGAGGCGATAAAACTCGGAGCTGACGCTGTAAGCATTCATGTAAACATAGGTAGCAAAACCGAAGCAGATCAACTGAAAGAGATGGGTAAAATCGTTAGAGACTGTATGGACTGGTGTATACCTTTGCTTGCTATGATGTATCCTCGTGGTGAGGGAATAAACCAGTTCGATGAAAAAGCAGTAGCTTTGGCTACAAGGGCTGGAGCTGAACTTGGAGCCGATATAGTTAAAACTAACTTCACTGGAAGTGTTGAAAGCTTTAGAAGGGTTGTTAAAGGATGTCCAGTTCCAATAGTCGTTGCTGGTGGCCCTAAAATGAACAACGATGAAGAATTACTTAAGATGGTTGAGATGGCTATGGATGCTGGTGCTAAAGGAGTGGCAATAGGTAGAAACATCTTTCAAGCTGAAGACCCAATGAAGATGACTAAGGCAATAGCTATGATCGTTCACGAAAATGCGAGTGTTAAAGATGCATTAGAATTTCTTAGAAGTTAGAAGGGAGGATTACGGATGAAGGAAATTTGGCTTTTTGCTGATTTCGATTGGGATAAAGCTAAGGAGATGATTAAGGATTCTATAGAACTGGGATTTGATGGAGTAGTTGTTAGAGGGGATTTAGTTGAAAAAGCTAAAAAGCTTGGTAGGATTAATGTCGTTGCAGTAGAAGATGCACTTGTCGAGATAAAATCTCCCGAAGATGTAAACAGAGTTGCAGATATGGATTTCGCAGTTTTGAAGTTCAGCGATTGGAAGGTTATTCCACTTGAAAACATCGTAGCGATAAAAAGGGGTAAAGTGATTGCAGTCGTTGAAAGCTTAGAAGATGCAAAAGTTGCACTTGAAACCCTTGAAAAGGGTGCAGACGGTATAGCTGTTTTTGGTGATAGGGATTTGTTAAGGAAGTACTATGAGATTGTAAAAAGCAAATCAGAAGTGTTAGAACTCAAGAGAGCGAAAATCACAGAAATAAAACCTCTTGGAATTGGAGAAAGGGTATGTATTGATACTGTAACTCTGATGAGCGTTGGAGAGGGTATGCTTGTTGGAAACAGAGCCGGATTCATGTTTTTAGTTGCGAGTGAGAGCGAGGAATCTGAATACGTTTCTTCAAGACCTTTTAGAGTTAACGCTGGAAGTGTAAACGCCTACATAAAAATTGGAGATAAAACGAAGTACCTTGCTGAGTTAAAAGCTGGAGATGAGGTAGAAATAGTTAGATACGATGGAAAGACGAGAAAGAGCTTTGTTGGAAGGGTAAAAATTGAAAGAAGACCTTTGATATTGATTAGAGCAGTAGCTAATGGAGAAGAAGGCACTCTAATCCTTCAGAATGCTGAAACGATTAAACTCGTAAATCCAGAAGGTAAGCATATCTCTGTTTCAGAGCTTAAAACTGGAGATGAGGTTCTGGTTTGGATTGGTGAAAAAGCGAGGCATTTCGGTGTTGGCGTCGATGAATTTATAATAGAGAGATGAAGCTCGTTGCTACAGTTTCAAGTAATAAGGAGATAGAGCTTGCAGAAAAAGCGAACGTTATAGAGATAAGACTGGATTTATTTGAAGAGGAGATAAAGTTTCCTAAGAAAGAAGTGATAATCACTTGTAGAAGAAAAATAGATGGAGGAAGGTATGATGGCAACGATGCCGAAAGGATTGAACTCATGAAACGATTTAAAGCTGATTACGTCGATTTAGAATGCGATTTACCGGATTCATTTTTCGATTTCAATTGCAAGATAATCGAGTCATATCACAACTTTAGGGAAACTCCAGATTACGAATTCTTGAGGGATTTAGTTAAAAATAGAAGAGGAGAATACTTCAAAATAGCTACACTTGGAAGATCAAAGAGTGATGTCGAAAAAATCGTAAAAATTCTTTGCAAGTACGACAACGTCATTGCATTTTTAATGGGCAGTGATTTTACATATACAAGAATTCTTTCAGCCTTTTTGGGTTCACCGTTTATTTACTGTTACGTGGGCAGAGCTAAAGCTCCGGGTCAACTCGAATTGAACAGAGCTTATGAGATTTTAAAACTCATGGGTGTAAAATTATGAAAATTTTAATATACGGCGTTGGGAATATGGGAAGGGTTTTCAAAGATTTCTTTCATGCAAGAGGTTACTACGTTAAAGGATACGACATAGTTAAGGAGAGGTGTGAAATAGAAGAAGATGAGATCAAAGAATTCGATGTTATATTTGTATGTGTTCCAATGGAAAATATTAAAGATGCATTAGATCATATAGCATCGAAATCGAGTAATCCACTTCTAGTCGATATAGCTACTGTTAAGAGAATATCAATTCCAATATTCGAATCCTATAGCTTTGATTATCTCAGTATTCATCCAATGTTTGGGCATGATGCAAGAATCGAACTTTCGAGTATTATCGTTGTTAAAGAATCTGGAAGGAAAGAGGAAGAAGTAATTTTAAACGAATTCAGGAGATGCGGAGCGATTATATCTAAACTAAGTTTAGATGAACACGAAAGGATCGTTGCAGAAATACAAGCGATCCCGCATTTTATTTTAATCTCTATGGCAAACTATCTAAGGTTTAAAAAGCCTGAATACTCTACTCTCCTATTCAACGTTTTGCACAAACTTGCAAGTAGAATTCTAAATCAAGATTGGAAAACTTATTACCTTATTCAGAAAAATTCTGAACACATAAGGGAAAAATTTGTTAAAGAGATTGCAAAACTTCACGAACTTCTAAAAGATAGGGAAAAATTCAAGGAACTTTTCTTGGAGTTAAGTAGTATCTACGATGATTACAAGGATACGGATATAGTATTAGAGGTAGGTAAGATTTCGAGGATTGGAAGTAATTTAGATGAACTTAGAGGTTATATAAGTGTCTTAGACGATTTGATATTGAAGCTCATAGAAAAAAGGATTACTACTGGAAAAGTCATAGCTACAAAGAAAAGAGAGTTAAACGAACCAATAGAAGTCTCGGATATTGAGCAACAAAAAATTCAAGAGATCATAAGAAAAACGAGGCTAAATCCAATCGCAATCAGTTCTATATTTAGAGGAATTATCGAACTTACAAAGGAGGAAGAGTACAAAACGGCTGGTATTAAGAGAATTGTAGCAATTCTTGGCCCAAAGGGAAGTTTTAGTGAGGAAATGGCTTTAAAACTCATTGGTTCAAGACTTCCACTCAAATATTACTCAAGTATAGAAGAAGTAGTGAAGGCTGTCGCAGAGGGAAAAGCAGATTATGGAATAGTTCCCATAGAGAATTCAATAAATGGGACTGTTATACCAACTCTGGATGCCTTAATAAAGTACGATGTAGAAGTCTTTGGCGAAGCAAAGTTGGAGATCAATCACTGTTTAGTATCTAAGCGAAGATTAAGTTTAAGAGATGTTAAAGTTGTTTACTCCCATCCTCAAGCAATTGCTCAGTGTATGAACTTTATAAACAACTATCTACCGCATGCTGAGGTAAAGTACACGAAATCTACTGTTGATGCAATAGAACTACTCGACGAATCTTCCGCTGCAATAGTTTCTGAACTCGCCTCAAAGCTCTATAAACTATACGTGTTGAAGAGTAACATTCAAGATTTCAGTGGAAATATTACAAGATTTTATATAATAAGTAAAAGAACTGGAAAATCCGAAGGAAACATAACCGCTCTGTTTTTTGGAGTTGAAGATAGACCCGGTGCGTTAAAAAACGTCTTAGAAGTTTTTTACAATAAAGGATTTAATTTAAGGAAGCTTGAATCTCGTCCTTCCCGTTTAAAACTTGGAGATTATATATTTTTCGTTGAAATTGAAGCACTATTAAGCGATGAGGATCTAAAAGACTTGAAAGATGTTACAACGTTTTACAAAGTCGTTGGAGTTTTTAAAGAAATTGAAAAATTAAACGTTTATCGTTGAGATCTCTGGGTAAATACTAGATCGGATCAGAGAAGGTGTTATTAATCTAAATAAAATAATATAATAATGTAGCAAAATGTGGTGTTGCTATTTATATAACCGACAGATTAGAATAGTAGAATGATTAAATACAGGAAACATGTAAATAAAGCAGATCAGGGAAATAAGGATCTTAGATGAAATACCGTATAGCTTAGTAGAACACTTAGAGGATAAAAGAATTATAACCAAAACCAAATGGGAGCAAAGAGTCTGGAAGAAGCTTAAAGAAAGTAAAAAAGTGAAAAATTATTAAAATCTGATGATATACCTAAGTGAGGAGGATAGAGTAATATGCTGGAAGAGCTAAAAGTCATAACGAAACATAAAATAATAATCGGAGATTCGAGGAGGATGGATGAGTTAGAAGATGGGAGTGTACATTTAGTAGTTACATCTCCACCTTATCCAATGATAGAGATGTGGGATGATTTATTCAGGAAGATAGATAAAAGAATTGATGAGAAGTGGAAAAAGATGGAAGTTGAAACAAATAGAAAGAAAAGGGAGAAGTATATTAGAGAGATATATGAATTGATACATGAGAATCTTGCGGAAGTCTGGAAAGAGTGCTACAGGGTTCTTATAGATGGGGGGATAGCCTGTATAAACATAGGGGATGCCACTCGAAGTATAGGTGGAGTATTTAGGTTATTTCCAAATCATTCTAAGGTAATAGAATACTGTGAAAGGATTGGTTTTATCACACTTCCATATATCCTCTGGAAAAAGCCTACGAATAAACCCAAATACAAGGGGAAGGGTGCTTTTCTAGGTTCAGGATTTTTGCCACCAAATGCTTATGTTACTCTGGACTGTGAATATATCTTGATTTTTAGGAAAGGAGAGCCGAGGAAGTTTGAGCCGCATGATCCACTAAGATACGCAAGTGCATATACAAAAGATGAAAGAGATAGATGGTTCACTCAAATATGGGAAATTCCTGGAACCAAGCAAACTGTTGAAGAGAGAAGAGTCGCTGCCTTTCCCGAGGAAATTCCTTATAGACTTATAAGAATGTTTTCAATAATCGGTGACACTGTATTAGATCCGTTTCTTGGAACTGGAACAACTACAAGAGTTGCCATAAACTTAAAAAGGAATTCAATAGGTTATGAGATTGATGAAAATCTGTTACCCATAATTAAGGAGAAAGTTGGAATTACACAGAAACTCCTAACATCAGATTACTCAGTAGAAATCATTAAGAGAAAAAATTATCAAGAGTTGTCTTAAATAATCTTCGTATTCTTTCTACAAACTCTTTCCCTTTTTCAGTTAAACCTTCAATTTCTGAAATTACGATATTGTTATCTTTATCCTTCTTATAATAAATTACAATATCACCGCTTGGACGAATTTCGGCTATACCTATTTTTTCTTTAAATGTTATAGGTTTTATTGAAATACTATATTCTCCAATGTACCCGTCGATTCCTTTAGATTCCTCTTCTGGAATAGCAAGTCTATATCCTTCACCTAACTTACGTGAAAGGTAAACTAAAATTGGTTCTTGAACTTTTAACCCAATGAATGTCTTGATAATTACTAAATCTTCAACCCACTTCTTTACAATGTTCCTATCAACTTTTTCAAGTGCTTCTTTAAAATTTTCAAGCATATTCATAATTTTATCAGTAGCTTCTTCTATAGCATTGGGATATCTGTTTAGGTACCATTCTTTCCATCCTTTAAAGTCTTTGTAGGGACACTCTTTAATTAATTCTGATAACTGTCCAACAATTCTGGGACGAGTTGCTTGTGCAAACTGATTTGCAAGATTAATTAAAGGAGCAACGTATTTTGGTAAGCTTAATTCTTCACCAACAATTATGTTCCTAATTATCTCTGGCTGTATTTTTATGTCCAACTTAATGTTCATGGGGGTGACTGAATTGATAGATTCTTTAACTTTACTAAAAAAATTATTTATTAAAGCTGATGAATGTAAATACCACTACCATACTACTCCAACACAATTTTTGATATACTATATGTTACATTATACTACAATGTTAGATAATGCCACAGATGAAAAATTCACCATTTTTCGTAATGTGTTAGCATTTCTATTGGATACCTCTCCCTTCTC
>CAZFII010000034.1:0-9775 GCA_964518925.1 uncultured archaeon | reverse complement strand
ATTTAGGCAAAAAGATTTGGAAAGTCGTTTGCGAAGCAGTGAAATGTAGTTTGAAAAAATGGATTTAAGCTTAAAGATTGTAATAAACAGTTTAAACAGCCGATCTTTCACAATTAAATCAGCAATGTTGCATCACCACCAGAACTTTAGTAGTTTAAACTATTGAGAGTTAATAAAAACACCCTATAGCTTAATCTAAGCCGATATTTGCAATCCCAAGTTTACAATATTAAATTGAAACTGAGCCTCAGACTATAACAGTAGATCCGAAAGTTGGCAATTAGGTTGACCTAAATGGGGTTATTTTCTCTAAAAAATTCATCACGATTTTTATCTGATTGCCAAATATTTCACTTTCGGAACTACTGTATAAATATAAAGAATTAGGGATACAAACTGTAAACCTTACCTATCGTTTCAAATTCGCTCGTTAGATACTTTACGTTTTTTAAATGCCTTTTTGCGATTTCAACAGCTTTAAGGATTTCTTCTCGTTTCGGAGATCTCCAAGGTAGCTCTTTAACAACGGGCCAATAAGCATCAATTCTAAGTGGTATTAAAGGATCTACCGAAGCGATAAATCTTGAAATTTTATCTATCTCATCCAAATCAACTAAATTTGGAATGTAAACGGTTTCAGCCATTAAATTTGCACCTAGTTCGTAACACTTTCTAAAGTTTTCTAGAACTCTATCATTGGAACGCCCAGTATAGTATTCGTGAATCTTTTTGGTAATAGCTTTAATGCTGATCTCTACAACTTCAAAGCATAGAGGTGGCATGATGTAACCGTTCGTTATCAAAATCTTATCAACGTTTAGCTTGTCGTCTATAGCTTTGCATAGGTTTCCAAGATTTTTATCAACTGTTGGTTCCTCCCCTTCAAATACAAGAGTTTTTAAATCTACTTGAGATAAAATATCGACAATTTCATTGATTCTTAAGAATCTTATCTTATCTACTTTGATTTCTTCATTCAAATGACAGTCAAACTTTATCGTCTTCCTTAAACAGCCTTTACATCTAAAATTACATCCCTTAAAGAACAGAACCGCTGACTTCAAACCCTCATGATACGAGATGTGGTAAACGTTTGTTTCCATAATCACTCAAAGCATTCTGGGTGTAAAAACCTTGCAATGATTTCGACTGCATCTGCAAGCCTGTAGGAAGGTCTACAGATTATATCTGCATCTATTACATAAACTCTGTGGTTTTTCACAGCATCGATAACCTTTAACCTGCTATCGCTCATAACCCAATCGTATATTACATTTTTATTTCCACCCATTCCAGTTCCGCTGTTTACAATTATAACCTCTGGATTTGCCGAAATCAAATCTTCTACACCTATAACCCTCCATCCACTGAAATTAAATACGTTTTCTCCGCCAGCGATCCTTATAATGTCATCTACGAACGTATCCCTTCCACTAACCCATATTGGATCATGCCAGACGATGTGTGCAACTCTAACTCTTCTTTTACCCTTTACCTTTTCTTTAACGTTTTCTATTTTTTTAGCCATTTTCAAAACCAACTGTTTAGCCTCTTTGTAATGCCCAGTTGCAATTCCCATTAAAACGATATCTTTCATGACATCTGACATGTTTTTAGGGTTAAACGCTATTACGTATAATCCGTAATTTCTTAGGGTTTGTATAGTGGGAAGTCCGTTTCCATACGAAGCAACTACTAAATCTGGTTTAAGAGCTAAAACTCTTTCTATATTAACCGTGGAATATCCTCCAACGGATTTAAGCTCTCCACTTCTCTTTTTTTCTAACACTTCTGGCGGGTAGTTGCAATAATCAGTTACCCCAACGACTTGCTTTCCAGCTCCTATTGCAAAGAGTATTTCAGTATTACTCGGTGCGAGAGATACAATTCTCTTCGGAGTTGTATTTGGTTTTATAGGATAACCAGTATCGTCAACGAGCTTTGGATTCAGAATCTCACTTAGATTTATCTTTTCTTCGATTTGGACTTTTTGCTGTGGATGTTGAACACACAGTATAAAAAACGATAAAAATAAAACTAAAAAAACATATTTTGCCTTCACGACATCACCTCCTATAGATTGTATAAGCAGTAATTAACGCTATCAGAGCGATCAGCAAGAGATATCCGGGAACTCTTTTCTCTTCTGCTTTCGTAGTTTTTACGATAACTGTTGTTACAGTAGTAGTCTCAACAGTAGTTACAGTAGTCGTTACAGTGACAGTAGTAGTAACAATTGGTGTTACAGTAATATTCTCCATAACCCTTATCGGTTGTGGCTTACCGAGTAAAGCCATTATTGCACAAACGGTCATGTAACCCGGATTCGATGTTTGATACGTTGTGTAGTTAAAGTAACCCTCCTTTGTCTGTAGACTTAGTAAGTGATCTACAACGCTCTTGTTATTCTTCTTCCATTCTAGCGGGTTTATTCCAGCAGCGACTAAAGCTTGAATCGTCCACGAGTCGCTTGCAGCGTTACTTGCAGAATTTCCAAAGTATCTCATTCCTCCATCGTCATTCTGTCCAGTTTTTAAATAATCCAAAGCCTTCTTAATTACTTCGCTATCCCTTGGCACTCCAGCAGCGATTAAAGCTTGAATAGCTGCAGCTGTATCATCGTAATCACTTTTCTCTCCAACAGCCCAAGCAAATCCTCCATCATCGTTTTGAACGCTTTTAAGCCATTCAACTGATTTGTTTACGTCTTCTCCAACAGAGACTAAAGCAATTATTCCCCAAATCGTCGTGTAAATAAAGTCTCCTATCTGTCCGTTTTCTTTAACTCTTGACTTGAGCTTTTCAACTAAATCTACTCCAGCGAAGTTCCTTGGATTTTCTCCAGCGGAAACTAATGCAAGAATCGTTCTTGCAAAATCAGCAGTTCCCATTTTCGGCAATTCTTCTTTTAAATGCTCTCTTATATAATCTATCGGCGATTTGCCGTTCTTTTTCCATTTGTGTGGATCTTCTCCAGCAGAAACTAAAGCCATCACGACCCATGAAGTCTTACCGATATCGCTTTTCTCTCCGGGATTGGCAAATCCGCCGTCATCATTCTGTATCGTTTTAAGCCAGTTTAACGCTTTAACGATGGTTTCACTACTTCTATTGAGTGGAAAGTTCTTCCATTTTAAAACTATTGCAAAAACGCTGAAATTTGAAATCCTAGATTGATAGAAGTATAAACTTTCGTTTTCTCCTGTTAAGTTTGTCGGTAAATCTATCCAAGTTCTATTTACTTTTTTCATCATAACTACTTGTGATGGTGTTGCGTTGTGGGATTTTATCCATTTCTTTGGAACTCTGAATGAAATAGTAGCATTTATCGTTTTGTTAGAATCGATTTCGAAGCAATCTAAAACGTAGCCGTAGATTAAACCTCTTGGTTTAGATTTCGTTATTTTAACTTGAACTGTTTCGTTTGAGCTTATGTTTAAAGCTGTAATGTTTGACGATATGTTTTTAGGGATTTTCACAGTTGTATTCCCTTTAACGATTAGAGTTATCGATCTATTCGTTTCTTTAACGATTAAAGGAGTTTGTACAGGTGTTGGCGTTGGCGTTACCGTAGTTTCTCCTCCCCCTCCTCCCACCATTTCGCTTGGCAAACTCCACGGCATACTTGGATTAATATAAATATCAAAAGACCAATCGCTGTAGATCTTAATCTTAATCTTGTAAGGAGAAGTATCTGGTGTTTCGCTCATACTCCTTGAGAAGTACCAAATTAAAGTATCTCCAGCACTTAAGTCGTATTGATCCGCTGAAATCATTGGAATATTGTTATTCACTTGATACATCCATCCTGAAGTTAATCCAAGTGATTTCTCGCAGATTCCACCTATACATTTAACATACAAGCCGTATGACCATTTCTTGACGACAACGCTAAAACCTTTCTCCTTTGACGCTTTAATTAAAGCACCTAATGCCGTTCTATATTTAACAGTAGCAGTGCTACCGTCTTCGAGTGTTATAGTCACAGTTCCAGATGGTAGATAGTATTCTCCAGTGTATCCTCCACCTCCAGATGGAGGTGCTGGAGGCTTTTGAATTTCTACAACCTTAACGGCTTTTTCATTTCCAGCTATCGCTTCTATGTAAAGCCTTCCAGCTACTTGTGGTGTAAATTTTGTATCGTTGTATGCGTAAATAGGTGTTCCATTGTTAAGTCTTAGTATTATCAAGGCTGGCTTATCCGTCCAGATTTTCATCGGTTTACCAACTGTATTTCCTTGGACATAGATGGTCAAAGCTGAACTAGTCGATACAAGGGCTATAGCGATTATGAAGGTAAGAACTAAATTTCGAATCTTCATTGTGTCACCTCGCAATTAACTGCTCCGAACCAATCTATTAATTTATTCGGATAGCTACTTAGCTCATAAACTCCAGCAAATAGCTTATAGGTTCCAACGGTATTCCTTTGCGGGATATGTATTAAAACTGGAATCTTTAAGCTTTCTCCAGCTTTAAGGTAAAATGTCGAAATTCCAGCTATGTAATCTCCGTTATCGTTTAATCCACTTACAACAACTACAAACCAATCGCTTGAATACGCTGTTACGTTAACGTAAGCAGTAGCGTTTCCGCCCAACTTAGCACTTGAAACAGTTAAATCGTTTATCTTGGCATCTTTCATGTGAACTCTTATTATTACCTCGTTTGGTGCGTTTTCTTTGTTATCTCCAGAAGATTTCCACAGCCAGAAGTACACTACATCTCCATCTCTAACTGGATACTTGTTTGTTCCATTCATTGGAAATTCGTCGTTAACGTTGTAGCACCACCAACCATCTCTTATTCCACCAATTGAAGTTGGATAAAGGTTTCCTCCTCCGTACGTTTCATTTACGGTGTAGCTGAAGTTTCCTATTTTACTTGCTTCGTTTAAAGCTCCTAAAGCAGTTAAATTGCTTACAACGTAAGTTTTTCCGTTATCTGCTTTTACCGTGAAGTTTCCCGGTGTTAAATAAACGTCTCCTTTCCAAAGTCCGAATATGTACAGATTTCCATCATCTGCCCCGATGTAAAGCTTATTTCTCCATAGGAAAGGTGAAGACATCACGTACTGATGCACACAGAACTTCCAAACCAAATTACCGTTAGATGCGTTTAGAGCAAATATCGTTCCATTTGCAGTGTTCGTTGCAAAGTAAACCAAACCTTCAGCATAGGCTACTGAACTCTGAATAGAATCCCATGCAGATGGATTTTTTACAGCCGTGAAATCCCAAATCTCAGTTCCGTTGTTTGCATAGAAGCAATACAGCTTACAATCCTTTGAGCCAATGTAGAGCTTTCCATATGCTATTGCTGGAGTTGAAAGAGAACCTTTAAATGGAACAGACCAAGTTACGTTTCCATTGCTTAAGTTTATAGCGTAGAGCCTTTTCTCCGTTGCTATGTAAACGTTACCATAAGCTATTGCTGGCGAATTCGTAATGTTGCCTTCGAGCGTTATGCACCAAGCTTTGCTTCCGTTTTCGTAATGAGCGCAAAGACTTGTATCGTTTTTCTCAAACACTATTAAACCGTTGTAAGCAGATGGAGTTGTATGGTAATTTCTAACGGCTTCAACATCTATTTCCCAGATTAGATTTCCATTTAGATCGAATTTGTATAGCTTTGTATCATATCCCCTCACATAAACTGAGTCGTTGTAAACCAATGGAGCAGAAGAAACGTACCACCAAGCAGTGTTTTCTTCGATCTTCTTCTTCCATTTGATATTTCCATTTGAATCTAAGCAGAATATATAGCCGTTACTATCGCTTTCATCGTATGCGTGAACGAATATCAAACCTCTGTATACAGTTGGCGTAGCCATTCCGTAAAATCCGCTTATATACTTTAGAATCGTTCCGTTAGTGGCGTTTATTATGTATAAGCCAAGTTTGTCAGATTTAGGTGTCATACTTGGATTGTTCATAACGTAAACGTTTCCATTGTATACTACGGGCGAACTGTCTATAAATCCAGTTAAGTACACCTTATAAACGAGTTCTCCAGTTTTTATCGCCGTTGTAAAGTTTCCAGTTCTTTGAATATCGCCATGAAATGTCCACGCACTCGCTGACAATACTGTAAATGTTAATAACACTATTGGCAAGAGTATCATTGTCCTTTTCATACTAACACCTCAAAACCGCTTGATAAAACATCTATAAAAGTTTATCTAATCTTTTTGATTCAAAGTTCGAAAATCTTAACAAATTTTTTTAATCTACACATCGCTTTAAAAAGCTGTGAAGTGTGATAAATGTGGAAGAAAAGCTGTTATATTTCAAAGACATGCAAATAGGCATCTATGCAGAAGGCATTTCATAGAAGACTTTGAAAGGAGGGTTAAAATCGCTGTAAGAAAATACAAGATGATAGAAAAAGGGGATAGAATTGCAATAGCCTTAAGTGGTGGAAAAGACAGTGTTACTTTAGCATTCGTCTTGAAAAAACTTTACAGCAAGATTAGAGATTTGGAGTTCGTTGCCATAACAGTTGATGAAGGAATAGAAGGTTACAGACCTCCAACCGTGAAAATAGCCAAGAAGATAACTAAAGAATTGGACATAGAGCATCATATAGTTTCTTTTAAGGAATACTTTGGTATGACTCTGGATGAAATGGTAAAAATTGGAAAGAGAAAACCGTGCACGTATTGTGGAGTTTTTAGAAAGTATTTACTAAATAAAACAGCGAGAGAATTAGAGGCAACAAAACTCGCAACTGGACACAACTTAGACGATGAAACTCAGACGATTCTGTTAAACTTTCTGCAAGCAGACATCGCAAGGCTTGCAAGACTCATACCTCAAAGGGTTCAGGAGGGATTAGTTATGAGGATAAAGCCTTTTAGAGAAGTTTATGAAAAAGAAGTTGTAGTATACGGATTGCTACACGATTTACCTATGACATTTGATGAGTGTCCGTACAGTTACTTCCCAGTTAGAGCTATCGTGAGGGATTTTTTGTACGAGTTTGAAAACAAATATCCGGGAAGGAAGTTTTCGGTTTTGAGGAGTTTCGAAAGTTTAATTCCATGCTTGAAGCAAATGTACCCGCAAATAAAGTTGAAAAGATGCAAGATATGTGGTGAACCCACTCCTAAGGATGTATGCCAAGCTTGTGTACTTCTGGCTGAATTAAAGAATTCCAGTAAAGATCTTTGAGATCTTTGACAGAAATTATAAAATGATATGGTGGTGATGCAACATTGTTGATGAAGTATTTAAATTATCCACAATGTGGTGCCACGACCAATGATATTTTATACTAGAATTAAAATTTATATAGCAATTAATTTAATTATCTAATCTGAAGCACAGTTCCATCAAGTAGCACCACTTTCCAGTCACATTTGAATTTTTTAAAGACTACTCCGACTGGTTTCTCGATGTTTACGGGTGTAGAAGCACAGATGTCGTTAAAAGCTGGTAAGACAACAATCTTCTTATCTCGGTGCTCTCCAATCAAAAAGCACCTCTCTTTAACTCCATCTAAATACATTGAGGGATGAGAATGCCCAACAATCCAATACTTTGCACTTAAAGCATCTTCAGGAGGATTTGCATGCCCGTGAAAAATCGCATACTTTCCAAATCTTATAAACTTTTCAATATTCATCTTTGCATCGTGATTTCCCTTTATTAATATTAATTCACATATACCTCCAACTCTCTCGATGAACTCTTTGAAAAGCCCTCTCTTTCCTAAATGCTTTAAATCTCCTGCAACGATTAAGGTTTTAAACCTTTCAGCGAGTTTTAAAGCCTTCTCAATTAAAAACTTATCGTAGTATTTCAATAAACCCAAATGAACATCGGCAATTACTACTTTACTACCAAATACTATAGCATCGTTAACGAATCTCATCCAAATACGATTTCCTCTACCTTTTCGATATACTTACTTACATCGATTCCAAGCTCTTTAGCAACGATTAACGCTACAACTTCAAAGCTCAATAGATTTGACAACTTTTCCTGTCTTTTGTTTATCATTGAGACAACTTCTTGGTAACTCTTTCCCGTTTTTTCCGCTATCTCTTCGATTATCTTTTCGACTATGTTTTCGTCTTCATCGCTTGATAGCACACTTTCTATATCAAATTCCATAAATTAGAAGAAAGAGTCTAGGGTTAAATCCTTTGTCTTCTTAGGCTTTTTAACCTCTTCTTCAAATCTCTTCTTTAAGTCTTCTATCGGGACTTCTTCAACTCTGCGAGTTTTAATCTTCCGTCTAACTTTATCTATCTCTTTAGCTCTTTCCTCTCCAACTAAGAAGCTTAATTCATCAACTGTAAAATCGTAGAAGGCAGCAATTTTTGCACTCTTCTCTAAATCCAGACTGCTGAGAAGTAACCTTATAAATGGATAAAGTTCAATGTTTGCCTTTTTTACCGATAAGTGAGACTTTTCAGATATCTTTTTTAAAATCTTCTTCAAAACTTCTCTTTTCTCTTTGGAAACAGTAAGCATTTGCCATATTTCTGGTCGTTTATATCTAGTGAACCCGTATTTTCTTTTACTTTTTACTTGTTGAACACCAGTTGTCATGAGATACGTGGCATATCTCCAAAACTTATAGATCTGTCTTCTCCTAACTCTACCTAAAAATATATCCGCTCTAGATAAAACTAAGTATCCTTTTAGCAAATCTTCACCTTCGTATTCAAGTGGCAAGTTTTCATCGATCCAGTATATTACATCTTCTGGCGATTCGTCCAAAAGCATTGCTTCATTGTAAACGTTGCTTTGATACGTTTTGAAGATCTTTTGCATTACTTTGAATATATCTGTTTCTTGCGTTCTTTTAGCAACTACAACATCTTCAAGCCTTATCTCCTTTTTACCCTCAGCAACCGCTTGTAGATCGTTAATCGCAGCTCTTAGATCTCCTCCAGCGTTATCTGCAATAGCTTCTAAAGCTCTTCTATCTGCTCTTATGCCCTCTTTAGCACAAATTCTTTCAAGAACTTTAATTATTTGATTTTTATTTAATCTTTTGAATATTATCATTTCGCACAGATTTCTTAACTCTGGTGAAAGCTTATAAGGATCGTTTGCAATTAAAATCAATGGCTGTCTTGGCTTTTTCTTTATAAGTCTTATTAGAGCACCTTCTCCACCGAAGTCCTCCCTTTTATGTATATTATCGACTTCGTCCAGAATTATTACCTTCATTTTACCAGCTGAACTTGGCATGAATTCTCCTTCATCGCTTAAAGTTTCGCTAAAAGCTCCCTCACCAACTATTCTATGCATAACTTGCCAATTTCTTTGATCACTCGCATTGAGCTCAATAGGTTCCCAACCGAACGTATTCGCTAAAGCTAAAGCTAAAGAGGTTTTTCCAACTCCCGGCGGCCCAGCTAAAAGTAAAGGTTTTTGAGGTGATTCCTTCCATTTCTTAGCCCATAGTACGACCTTTTCGATTATATCTTTTTGAGCCACGACTTCTGCAATAGTCTTTGGCCTATACTTTTCAACCCAAAGCATTAAAATTAGCTTTTACTTTTTATTTAAAATACATTACTAGCGGTAATCAACATTATTAAAGAGAAATTATATTTTTTTTTTTGAAATTTTTATTCCATCTAAGTCTTAAATTGTTAATTTTATAAAATCGTTGCTTGCGAAACATAGTATTTCACAGTAGATGACAAAGTTGGCAATTAGGTTGACCTAAATGGGGTTATTTTCTCTAAAAAATCAATTACGATTTTTATCCGATTGCCAATTGACAAATATTTCACTTTCTGATCTGGTTGTTG
>CAZFII010000033.1:0-9808 GCA_964518925.1 uncultured archaeon | reverse complement strand
CAATACAATCGCTTTGTGGACAAATTCTAAACCTTTCTCTCTTTCTACACAAATTTCCTTAACATTACAGCAATACTTAAATAGACAAATGAAGAATTAGCAACTATGATCTACGACGAAAGATCGATAGAAGATCTGTACAAACAAAACTTAGATAAAGCTTGCAAATTACTTGCTACATTACCCGTTGCTGAAGGAAGAGAACCGAAAATTAAAGGGTTAAGTGGGTGGGTTTTTCAACAGACAATTCGTTATTGTCTCTCACAAGAGTTGCGGTCATTGGGATTATCCCCAGAATTTAGAGAAGAAGTGCCGTTGGTAAATAAAGCCAAAGTCGATTTATTGGTTGGTGGAGTTGTGGCTATTGAAATAAAGTCTCGTGGTGGCTTCAATAAAGGTTATACAGAAAAATACAAGAGATATAAAGCTGAAGCTGAAAAAAGGGGATGGGTATATTTTTATTTAACGGGAAGCGAAAGCTACGAACCCTATCGAAAGGAGGCTATATCTACCTTTGGAGAAGACCGTGCTTTTTTCTTAGATAAAGAAGGAGACTGGGCAAGATTCATAAATGAAATAGTGAAAATATTATTAAATCAAAAAGAAGAATCTTAAGTCCTAACTACGTCATTAGCTGATAGAAATCGAAATCCTTTTCAGATAATTTAAATCTGGTGTAAATTTAAAATTTTAAAGCTGAAATAATTTTTATTCCTCTGACAATCTTTAATGCTGTTTCTTCCATTAGCTTTGATTATAATCTTTTGATGAGTTTCAATGGACTCCTTCTGGAACTTCTATCTTCATCGTCAATTTAATTTAATTATTGATTTGGGTAAATTGAATCATTAAATCAGTAGCGGAACACTTCATCACCGATCAGAGCGTTAGCCCTTCATCATCTTTTAAATTTACATTCTTAAGTATATCTTGTTTTCCTTTACACCTATTAAAGGCGTTAAATGTGAAACAGTCTTTTCATCCCTTAAATCTCTTATCAATGTTTTTTCATGATATCTCAAAGCCTTCTTGATCGGATTCGGTAAATCGTTTAGTCTTTCTCCAAATAGATATCCATCAAAGATTTTTCCAATTTCATCCAATTCTATTTCTTTAACTTTTAATAAACCTTTATAAACCTCTCTTAACGTAGGTCTAAGTTCTACGTCCATGTAGTGCATACCACAGCAGTTAGCAGTCTCTAAATCGAAATAACCTTCCTTACACAATCCAAAATCAAGTTTATACTTAACGCAAGCATTTCTTAAATCTTTTATGATTTCTAAGCAATCAGCTTTTACTATATTTCCTTCAAATGAATAGCTTGTCCATTTATCCCAGTAAATCCTATATGCATCAATTTCGCTTTGCTCAATCCTTAATGGCTCAACGGTAATCTGCTCTATTCCATAATCCTTAACAATTCCAACGAACTCCTCAGCATCAAAGAACGAGACGTTAGGTATTAATGGCTGGAGCCTTAAAACCTTTGGAGCATCTAATTCGCATAAAGCTTCAAGTCTCTTCTTTGGCTCTGGTGCATTTGGTTCGAGATCAATTTTTTTAAGAGAAGATATTGAAACTTGAACGACTATTAAGTCGTCTTTAGCCATTGAATTTATCAAATTCTTCCATGGATTTTTTGCGATTCTATCTGATTTCGTTGAAAGAATTATTGGAATACCGTAATCTTTAGCGATATTTAAAAGTTTAAGCGAAATTTTAAATCTCTCTTCTACATCTTGAAGCGGCTCACAGAGAGTTGCCAATCTAAACGGAATTCTTATATCAAGCTTCTTTGCAACTTTTGCAAACATTCCCACTGCTTTATATCTCGGCTTTAGTTTGTCACTTCTATACCATCTCGCATAACAGTATCTACAGTTATACGAACAGCTTGTATATGGTTCAAGTCGAAATATCGAATAGCAAAGTGAGCTAATTATCTTACTTGGATTTATCGCCAATTCCACAAGTAAAGGTAAAAATCAGTAATTATAAGGTTATACCTTTACGCAATTTTAAATAAAAAATTATATTTGATTTTTATATAGTTTCAAAAATGCATCTAAAGTAGTCTATCGCCTCCTTAATATACGATTCATCTAACTTTCCATGCATCGTTTCAATTTCAAGAATTCTCTTTGGAATTCTAAGGTTTCTAACGTCAAATCCCATCTTCTTTTTAAGTTTTAACTTCTCGAAGTATATTTTCTTTCCAAGTTCTCTTAAATCTTCTTCACTTCTTTCGATCCCCAAAGGCTTTAAGGCTTTACTTATAACATCTGCAGTGTATACACCTCTCGCAAAGAAGCAAACAACTAAGCTTGACAAAACCTGTCTCCACTGCTCTTCTCTCATAAGCTTATTAACCAAATCTTTTGGGTCTGGATACTCCTTTATTTTCTGATCTAGGGAGTAGCCTGCGTTATCTAAGTGGCTGTGTCTTAGTCCGATTAGATAACCTATGTGTGTTGCATAACCAACGTGATATCCGGGCATTTCGTTTCCTCCGAAAGCTAAGGCAAAATCCTTTCCACCGTAAACATCTGAAGCTCTTTCAACACCCATTGCCAAATTCTTGTAAAACTCGTTTGGCTGTTTTACTATGTATTCTATAGCCTTTAAGTAGTTCTCACAGTTCCCAAATTCAAGTTTGACAATTGTATCTTCTAAGCTAATTATTCCCCTCTGCAATGCTTCAGTAGCCCAAGCTAAGCAAACGCCTGTACTCATTGCATCTAATCCATAAATTTCAACCTTATATATAAGTTTTAATAGGTCTTCTCTTGACTCAATCCCAAGCATTGAGCCCAATGCATATATCAACTCGTAATCATACGAAATCATGATAGTCTTGTAAAAGTACGGTTCTTGTTCATATGGTAGCCTTAGAACCGCTATGTGAATACATGCAACTGGACAGTGACTACATGCAATTCTCCTACCGATGATTTCAGCAAAACTTTCACCACTTATTTCATCGGCTTTCTCAAATTTTGATTCTGTTAGATTCCTTGTAGGTAAAGCCGAGATTTCGTTAAGGGGTTTAACGTTTACGGCAGTTCCTATTAGATGGTATTTTTTCGTGGCATCTGATTCAATTGCCTTTCTAAATATCTCATCGTAAACTTTTCTATACTCTTTTCTATCTACTACCTTTCTACTTCCCCTTCCGATTACTACAATAGCCTTTAGATTCTTACTTCCAAATACCGCTCCTAAACCCAATCTTCCGAAGTGTCTGTAAGTTTCAGTGGTTACACATGCATATCTTACAAGCTTTTCTCCAGCTCCACCAATTCTCATAACGGTTCTCATTCCCCTTCCGTGTTCTTTTTCAGCAATAATCCTTCCAACAATTAAAGAATCCTCAATACCCCACAAAACCCTTGCATCTCTGAAATGCACCTTATCGTTTTCTATAACGAGGTAAATCGGCTTATCGCTTTTTCCCTTTATAACTATTGCACCATATCCAGCATTTGCTATAGAAGTAGCAGTTCTTCCACCAGCATGACTCTCTCCAAGATTTCCAGTTAGAGGGCTTTTAAACATCGCAACTGTTTTTGATGCGAGTGGATATGCCGAAGTCAATGGGCCAACAGCAAAGACGATCACGTTTTCTTCACTCAACGGATCTGCTTTTAAATCCATGTTTTCCTTTAGTAGTTGAACTGCTACACCAACTCCACCGAGCCATTCCTCAAACAGATCTTTCCTATCTTCAACGTAGTACTTGTATCTTGACAGGTCTATCGTTAAAACTTTACTCAGCATACTCCACCTCCTCATATCCTAAAACTCCGTGTGGGCAGTAATCCACACAAAAACCACAGTGGACACATACAGCAGGCTTTCCATTCCTCTGCCTAAATATCGCACCAATTGTACACGCCTCAATACAGTTTCCACATGCTATACATTCAAGTTCATTTAAAACTACTCCACCACCTTTCCTAGGCTTTAAAGCGTTAGTCGGACAAACTTGAACACAAGGAGGCTCTTTACAAGCTCTGCAGAATATTATCGTTGCTCCTCTTTCAAAACCACTTAGACTTACTGCAAGTATTCCCGCAGAATCTATTCCAGCTTCACCTCTCCGCCTTGCACATGCGTACATGCATAATCCACAACCAACGCACTTCTCTATGTCCTTAATCACTAATCTCTTCATTCTTCACCTCCAATTTCGACTTTATAACTTCAAGAAACCTCCAACAAACGAGCAACCTTGCAACTTCTATTGCATTAACGTATTTACCAATTTTCCAGTTTATTTCACCGCCAACTTCTCTTTTTAGTATATCTAACAGCGTTGAAAAGATTTCCACATTCATTAATCCATCGATATCTATAAAACTTGCAGGTTTTTCGTAGTAATAATCTGAGAAAAAGCCTAAAGCAAAATCCTTTTCGCTTGCCCTAACAAAAGCGGATAGATCTATGTTTAACTTTATCGGCTCAGTTGGCAAAACTTCGTTACTCTCTTTTAGAATCAATCTGACACGGTAAAGCTCTGGTGCTGGCTCTCTTAGATATGTAATCCTTTCAACGCTTTGTAGCGAAGTCGGAAGGATTTTTATGACAACGTCAGCATAGATCTTTTGAAAGTCGATATATCTCTTGTAATCGGGTTCTCTCTTTATTATTTCTTCTATGACCTTTTGCCTATCGTAACCCCTTTCTTCAACATCTCTTCTGATCTTCCATCTCCTCTTGATATATCTCGCAGGATCAACGAATATCTTGAAGTCGAGTTTATCTCTCAACCCATCGTAAAGTGTGTGTAACCCTTCTACAATTACTATTGGCGTTGGTGTAAATTCCTCCCAATCTCCAAATGTTCCAGTTTCGTGATTGTACGTTGGCTTTTTTATTGTTTCACCCTTTTTTAACAGTAGTAAATGAGTCTCTACGAGTTTTAAGTTATTCGCTTCGGGATGGAGTGGTGTTATGTTTAACTTCCACCTCGTCTCCCTATCGTAGATGTGATAATCGTCAAGCGTAATCGTTGAAACTAAGTCACCAAACATATACCTTATAGCGTTTGCAAAAGTGGTCTTACCTGATCCGCTGTCTCCAGCAATTCCGACCAAAAAAACTCTACCCGACTCCTTTAGTAAATCCCTTAACGCCATTTTTAGCTTGTCTTAATTTGATAAGAAAAGCTTTTCGTTTATAAAATAACAATATATTATAAAAAATAAATTAAAAATTATGCTTTCACCTCTTTTACTGCAGTAATGAGTTTTACGTTTAGTACACCTCTCATAGCTGAAATCTTATCTACTAATTTTTTTATCTCGTTCATTTCCCCCTTTACAAGTATTACCTCTAAACACTGATCTTTACTTAAGTGTACGTGGAGAGTTGAAAGAATATTACCCAGAAATTCGTGTTGTAAGTCTATTATCGCATCGCTTACACCCTTAACGTTGTGGTCGTAGACGACATTTATAACTCCAACGACTTCACCTTTTTCACTTTCAAGCCATTTGTATTCAGCGATGTAGTTTCTTATGGCATCTCTAATTGCTTCACTCCTTGAAGAATACCCTCTAGTTTTTATAATCGAATCGAACTCGTCAAGCAATCTTTTAGGAAGGCTGACACCAATTCTTGTTATTTCTTCCTCCATAGATGTATGTGTAGCTTCAAATTATAAAAGTGTTACATCTTTTCATTATAAGCCTTTAATACGGCTTTAACTATCTTTTCTCTTGCGGCTTTATTCATTGGGTGGAATATGTCTTGATAACTTCCATCTTTCATCTTTCTACTGGGCATACTAACGTATAAACCCTTTCCGCTATCTACTATTCTTATTCCCTTAACTACAAACTCGTTGTCTAAGCTTACAGATGCATACGCTTTTACTGCACCATTTCCCTTTGTCTTATATATCCTAACCTCAGTTATCTCTACCAATTTAACTCCTCCTCAGGTGTTTCGTCTTAATTGTTCTTACCTCTTATAAATGTTTCGTAATTTTGCATTATGTATAAAGTAGTTAAATAATAATAAATAATATTAAGACTAATTTTTTTCTTTTTTTAATTATCAGTTGGTCACCCTCGATTTTAATGATTACTTCTTCTCCAGGTTTAAATGGAAATGCGGAATCTTTAGCAACACTGGTAGGAATATATATAAAGTACTTGTCGTAGGTTTTACCACCAGCTTTAGTGGGTCTGTTGATTACTTTGCCAACATTATCTTGTTGCACCATTTTGGTACTACTATATTTTCTGGCTAACAAATTAGTACACCAATTTGGATATCAAAAGGTATAAATAATATAAAACTTAGAAGATAATACTATGAGAGCTACTATGATGCTGGTAGCCGTTGTTTTGATCTCTGTTTTTCTCCTTGGATGCGCTCAAAAAGGAACGTTAACAATCGGAAAGCCTGAGATAAGAAGCATAAGCAATGAATGGGGTAAAGTTACAGATTCAACAACGGAGATAATAACAAAGGTTAGAGTTTACAATCCAAATCCGATTTCTATACCGCTGAAGGATATTCTAACAGAAATATACATGAACGACATAAAAATGGGAGAAGGATCAGCTTTAAAAGCTGAAATTAAGGCAAATTCCGAGTCTACGATAGTCATTTCAACAAAGCTTGAAAATAGCAGAATTCCAGAGTGGTGGGTTTCGCATATAAAGAACAACGAAAAGTCAAAGATGACAGTGAAGGGTTACTTAGTCTTTGATCTCAAGGTTACGGAGTTCAAGTATCCAATTGAGCTATCCAACCCGATAGAAACTGATATACTCGCAGGTCTTAGCTCGGATAAGCCACAGAAGATCAAAGTAGGTACTATAACGTTAACGATTGAATCTATGGAGTCTCATTGGGGTGACGTCAACGAGGACTTTACTGAGATTATAACCTTAGCAAAAATACGCAACGACAATCTAATCCCCGTTCCGATAACCAAGTTCTATTACTCAGTTGAGATGAACGGAATAAAGCTTGCTGAAGGATTTAACAACGTTGAAACCGTGATAAAGCCGAAATCTGATGCAACTTTAACGCTTGTAACCAAATTAAATAACAAGATGCTCGATGAGTGGTGGGTCAGCCACATAAAGAACGGAGAAAAGACGAAGGTTAAGATAATACTACAGCCGGTTGTTGAAATCGATGGTAAGGAGTTTAAGTTTACCTTAGCCGAGAAAGAATCTGAGTTTACAACCAATCTGCTTGGCAGTTAACGTAGGAGGTGGTAAGCATGCGAAGCTTAATCATGTCAATTTTATTTATATTGTTGCTGATATCTCCAGTTTACGCTTTAGGAACGCTTAAAGTTACCGTTATACCTAAGAATCCAACCGCTGGTGAAGAAGTAAAAATTATAGTTACAACAGCCATTACAAACGAGCCTGTAGCGGGAGCTAAAGTCTACATTAAAAGCGGAGTTCTTGGCAAGACCTTAATCGGTGAAACTGATTTAAATGGAGAGTTGAAGTATGTCTTCGAAGAGCCTGGAACTTACATGATCGGCGTAGAGAAAGAAGGTTATGTGTCTATACCTGTTGAATCTGGTGAAACTGTAGTTGTAAAGCCGAAAGGAGTTTTAAAGTTGACCGTAACAAAAGTTAAAGTCGTTGAAGAAGGAGGCAAAGTTAAGCAAGTAACAAATATATACGTTACAGCCGATGGAAAACCAGTTGAAAATGCTGAAGTTTACGCAAGTGGCAAGCTTATAGGCTACACCGATTCGAATGGTTTGCTAACATACGAATTTGAGCCGGGAGTGTACATTATCGTGGCAAAGAAGAAGGGATATTCGCCAACAGCTGAATTCACCTTAAACATTAACGAGGCTGAATTGAAGAAAGAACTTAAAGAAAAGTTAGAGGAGGTAAGAGAAAAGCTACTGCCCATTGTAATCATGAAAGATCTGCATCCTAAACACTTCGTTATCGGAGATGATGAAAGTTATACGATTTCAGCCATAATCTGCGATGAAAAGGGTTTGAAATCTGCAAAACTTCTGTATTCAATTGATGGTGTGAACTGGAAGGAAGTAGAAGTTAGCATTAATACGTTATCTAGCGTTAAAGTTAAAATTATCAAATTTAAGCTAACCCCACCAAAGATATACGGAATAAAAGGAACGATTCCACCTCAAAAGGCTGGAACAGTCGTATTTTACAAGTTTGTCGCTGAAGATGAAGATGGAAACAAGGCTGAAGGTCCAACTGGGATGTATTTCGTCGTTGATGATGAAAGCGACTTAAAGATCTTAATAGTAGATCCTTGGGTTAGACTGTGGTTACTCAAGCTAAATGCTGAGAAGTATGCCAATGCAACTTTAAAGATGGTTAGCTACGGCATAGAAGCTGATTGGTTGAGCAAAATGTATGAAGATGCAAAGAAGGCAAAGAAGTTTGACATTATAAAGAGACATTACTGGGAAAAGTTAGGCAAATACGACTTCATAATCGTTGAACCAGAAGAAGTTGAAGAAGCTCTCAGCTTTAAGCCAAAGGTGATCATCCTATCGAATCTATTGCTTTCGCAGTGGGTAGTTCCGCATAAGATCATAGAATACGCACGAGAAAACAATGCTGGTATCGTAGCAACACACGGAACAATCTTTGACGAAGTCGTTTGGACTGGAGATACGAGAAAAGAGGCTAAGGAAGTGGGAGCTAGAAAACATGTAGGTGATAAGCTGGACGATTACGAAAGAGAAACTGTAGCGTTGTTACTCGGTTTAAAGCTCTCTCCTGCTGTTGAATATGCAAGAGATCGTGTTGCTGAAACATTATGCAAGAGCAACGATCCACAGGTTAAAACTGCTGGAAGAACCTTGGGTTCAACGCCTCTACATCCAGCCTACGTTCCATTCAGTGGTAAGATTATAGTTGAAGATGATCACGATGTCGTCAAGGGGCTTGGCAAGGAGTTTCAGGTTACAATTCCCTCAATCTATGAGAGAAAGTTCAAGGCTTACACGACTTTCGGCTGGCAGTATGTGCTTCCATCTGAGCCTGTTAGAGTTGCCAAGGAAAGGGCTAAGATAGCCAAAGAGAAGGCAAGAGAAATATTCAACGAGTTATCTGACTTTGTAAACGTTTACGGAGGTTATAGGGTTGATGTTGATGCTATGTTGTCATCTTTGGATTCAAAGCTACTCGACTCAGCACTCAGTTTAACCATTGAAGACAGCAAAATAAAGGTAAAAGTTGAGGATAGGGAGGTAGAGTTCAATGCCGAAAAAGCCAAATCTGCTATCGAATTGTTCAAGAAGTATATGCCAGTAAAAGCTGTGGCTATCTCTAGCGATTACCTCGCTGGAGTAATTGTGTATAATGAGTGGTTTAGACAAGATGGAGTAAGAGCCGTTTACATAACGTTTGAAGCCGAAGCTTCGAAAGACGATTCAGCTTGGAGGCTTATCGACAATTCAGTTCTGTGGGCATCAAAGTTTGAGTACAAAACGCAAGAAATGGCTAAACTTATAGAGAAGAAAAAATCAAGCACAAAAAAAGAAGTGTCAACAGTTACTAAAACCACGACTAAAGTACCACTATCAAAAACTCCCGGGTTTGAAGTGTTAATCGGGGTAGTGGCGTTGTTATATGCTTTAAGAAAAGTAAAGTTATAATTATTTTTTAAAGTTTCTATACCGAAATAGCTAAAAATCATTAATTATCTTTACCAAAAAACTTATATAGAACTACTATTCTACCATATACTGCAATTGGAGGTGATGCCATGGCTACACTACAAGGGACACCTGTATTGATATTGAAGGAAGGGACACAGAGGACGGTTGGGAGGG
>CAZFII010000032.1:0-10102 GCA_964518925.1 uncultured archaeon | reverse complement strand
CAGCGACACCGTGCCTACCTATTTGTTTTAATTCTCCATCGGCAGTCATAACGTCTGCTACGAGCATTATGTGTCTTACATCAACTTCTAAACCCTGCTCCTCAAGGGTATTTATAGCCTCTCTTATTATTGCGTTTCTTGCAGCTTCAATACCTAATACTTCGTATATCTCGTAGATGTTGTTTGTAAGTGTTCTCGTGAAGTCAACACCCTTAACTTTCATGACCTTTTTGAGATTTGAACCCTCAGTATATAAAACGTATTCGTCATCTTCCCTCCTTATTATAACTCTTTTGATCTCTTTGATTCCAGATACAAGTGTGTTCTTCACTTTCTCGAACGTCTCCATTAAAACCTTGTAAGACGGTTTTTCAATCTGAATTACAAGGTTTTTGCCTTCTTCGGAAACTTCTGTTTTTATACTCTTCTCAATCTTGTTCTTTAGGTTTTCAATCGTTAGATCCTTCCTTTTTAAAGTCTTTTCATCTGGTTTTATAATAATTCTCATATTTCTTAAGTCGACCTCTATATCTGCAACGTCTTTAACGTATGTAGCTTCTATCCTATTCGCTACTTCTCTTGCCTTTTCTCTATCTTTCGCATACTCTGGCAGTAATCTTATAGTCATCATCGGTGTTGACGGGTTCTTTCTAACGTCGAGTATTTCGATTAAACGTGGTAAGCCAAGTGTAACGTTAATTTCAGCTACTCCTGCATAGTGGAATGTACGCATGGTATTGTGTGTTATTACTCCTTCTGCAGTCGTAAACGTTTCTAAACCATCTACGGATAAGTCGTACACGTAACCATCGTAATCTACGTATTCTATCGAAACTATTTCATCCCAGATGACGTCAGAGTTTAAAGCTCTCTTCAAGACTTCAAGTTCTTCTACTTTTATACCCTTAGTTTTGGCTATCTCTTCGAGATTTGCAAGATGTCGCTGCAAAGTTGCTCTTCCAATTTTCTGCTTTCTTGTAAACCTTCTCGCATAGTGCAATGGATATCCTAGTTTCTTCGAAGCTTTAAGCAAGGCTAAGCCAAATGATGGAATCATATCTATTAGGTCGTAGGTCTTTTTGTCTTTTAAGGAATTTGCAATTTCGCTAAGCTTTTTAGATTTATCTGGAATCGATGAACCGATTTCTTCAGCAAATTTCTTAGCATAGCGGTAGGATATCTCTAATCCAAATTGATTTCTCATTTTTCTCTTTACGCTAAATATTCCAAATCTCGTTAGTAGCAAGGAAATACCATCGATTAAATCCTTTGACGAGGAGTAAACTCTAATCGTCTTCCTATCTACATTTACACTTCCGTCTCCATCAAAATACCCTTGCAGTAATCCTCTCACAAATTCTCTATCTGCACTGAAGACAAAATCTGGAATTCTCTTATCTCTTGCATTTGTTCCAAAGCTTTTAACGAACTCACTCAAAATAGCCGAGTATATTCTGATGTCTTTACTTTCAGAAAATCCGTTTTGGTTAACGTACTCTGCAAAACTCAGATTGAATCTGTTTGCAATTGATCTTACCGCTTCAATTACCTCCTCACTTGTATTCGAAATCGAAACGAAGTATTTAGTGGCGTATCCATCCGCTAGATATACCCCCAAGAAATATCCGAGTTCAAAGTCGAGATTTATTTCTTTTGGTATAGGTCTACCGTTTATTGGGGCTATATAACTGTTAACGACAGGATAACTTACGAACTTTGAGAGATCTACAATGGAAATGCAGTTTAATGGCATGAACCTTATTACTGGAATTCTGTCTCCAATCTTTAACCTTAAACCTTCAATTGGTACTATCTCGTTGTTACATCTTATAACAAAGGAGTGGTAAGGCGTTGCAGTTATAACTCTCCCAGATCTCGTTTTAATTCTTATAAGTTTTCCCTTGAATCTATGCCTAATTACGCTCTTTATAGGCTTCCATCTGACTTTTTCGTCCCTATCTAAGCTTAACGCATATATATCAACTGGCAAATCACAGATTTCATGAATTCCTTGCTTTATGCATCCGTATTTGGTTATACATTCATCCACTAATTTCCCGATTTCTACAATTCTGACGTTCTCTCCCTCTTTAATTATTATCCTTTCATCGTAGGGCAAAGACATCTGTGTACCTGGTTCTCCAATCGATTGTGCAGCAACAATTCCAGCAGCTTCTCCAGGTTCCATTAGATTTTTTAAATAAACTTGAAAACATCTCTCTACAACTTTCTTAGCTTGAGCCTTTGTAAGCTTAGCTTCTTTCAACTCCTTTTTTATCTCCTCTTTAACAGATTCGGGGAAGGGATAATCTTTAAGGATTGAATCGTAATCCACTTTCATGCCTTACCCTCCTCAACAACTTCTTTGATTATTCTCTTAACGTCTATAGCCTTTCCCCTATAGCTTCTCATAGGATCTATCCCGTCTTCACCGTATCTAAACTGAACAATAACTCCAGAAGTTTGCTCTTTAACAGTTCCATCGTATTCTACTTTCAAATCTTGTAAGGCGTTTATCAACCTTCTCTGTAGGTAACCAGATTGAGACGTTCTTACAGCTGTATCTACTAATCCCTCTCTTCCACCAGCCGCATGGAAGAAGAACTCAACTGGAGATAATCCCTTCTTATAACTACTCCTTACAAATCCTCTTGCCCTTGCTCCCAAATCTCCCGGTTTGAAATGGCTTAACGTTCTATTTGAATAGGAAAATCCCCTCTTTATCCTTTCTCCTCTAACTGATTGTTGACCTAAGCAAGCGGCCATCTGAGTTATGTTAAGCATTGATCCTCTCGCACCGCTTACAGCCATGATTACAGCTGCGTTGTCCATACCAAGGTATCTACTTGCGATTTTACCAGCTTTATCTCTTGCCCTACCTAACTCTTGCATGATTCTAACTTCAAGCGTTTCTTCAAGACTCCTTCCCGGCATTGGTTCGAGATTGCCTTCCCTATAAGCTTTTATAAGCTCTTCAACCTTCTTTTCAGC
Source organism: uncultured archaeon (assembly GCA_964518925.1). Taxonomy (GTDB): domain Archaea; phylum Halobacteriota; class Archaeoglobi; order Archaeoglobales; family Archaeoglobaceae; genus CAYWXE01. Next base: position 7,111 of record CAZFII010000032.1, on the reverse strand, counting down.
TTCATCTAATACTTCCTTGATTTGCTGTAAAGCCTCTTCTGGAACGTCTTCGTCATCAGTTCCAATTGTAAATCCAAATCTACTTATAACTCTAATCGCTAATTTCGTCATGTTATCTATAAATCTCTTAGCTTCATCAGTTCCGTATTTCCTTACGATTTCATCGATTATTACTCCCTTAAAAGCTCCAACAGCTTTCTCATCTATCGTTCCCTTAATGAGCTTACCGTTTTTAATCACTACGTATGCATCGTATGGACAATTCTCTTTCTTGCATTCATCACAACCCTGACAAATCTCCGCCTTGAATTCAAGTGTAATGTCTGGCAGTATAAAGCTGAAAATCTCCTTACCAGTGTACTCATCTTTGACTGGTATTTCAGAGACATCTAAAGGTTTTAGAAGCTCCATAGCCTCTTCTCTGCTAAACTTCCTTTCACCCCTTGTAAGCAGATATAATCCTGAGATGTGATCGTGAATACCTCCAATAATCGGCCCTCCGAATCTTGGACTTAATATGTGCTCCTGAACGGCCATAAGGATTTTTGCTTCAGCCTGAGCTTCTAAACTCTGAGGAACGTGGAGATTCATCTCATCTCCGTCGAAGTCGGCGTTGTAGGGCGGACAGTTTCCCGTCAGGAATCCGTTTGCTATGAAGTTGTGCGTATGCGACTCCGTCGTAATATCGTAGACTAAATCAACTTCAACTGGTTCAATCTTTACGATTCTCTCTTTTATGAAACCGCCTCCAACGCTTCTCTCCCTAACCCACTCTTCAAAGCTTGGAAAGTCAGATGTCTTTGCGTAGCTCGGCTTTCTGCTCCTCCAAGTATACAAAGCCGAAACGGATTTGCCATTAGCAAGCGCGATCTGGACTATCTCGCCTCTCTTAGCGTTTAAAACCTCTTTCAGGAGTTCGTTTCTCTCCTTTAAGTATTTCTCCTTGAAAATTAGATATCCGTAAGCTAACCTCGCAAGCTCTTCAGCCTTTCTGTTGTATGCGTAACCGATTTTTCCAAAGAATTCCTTGTGAGAGTTTATCGAGACGACGATTACCTTCGTTTTGCTTCCATCTTTTCTGATGTTGCCTTCGGAGATTCTGAGACTCGTTTTAATTCCAAATTCGCTCAGAATCTCTCTTAAGTCCTCAACGAATTTCATTCCTTCCTTTAGAACGCTTTCGACCTTCGAGACCTTGAACACAAGCTCCTTGAACAGCTTGTTGCACTTGCTCCTAATAATCGGCTTTGTCAGTTCGGAACCGAAGTAAGAAGCTAAAAACTCCTTTTTCACGTGTAGCGGAGCCTTTTTAATCCATTCCGGAACGCCGTAGGCTTTCTTCGCTTTGTCACCGTCTGGGCATCCCAAGGCTTTCAGCAAAAGGCAGAAGGACTTCTTTCTAACTTCGAAGCTGTATCCTTTTCCATTGACCTTTAAAACGTCTCCGTTTGCCCTCGTTATTGTGTTACTGGTTTCGTGCACCTTCACACCGCTCGGTTCGTATCCCAACAACCTAACATCGTTTGCTATTTCCTCCAAATCTTCAAGTCTCGCTCTGAACACAGCTCTCGAATTCCTTCCAAGAATTAAAGTTCCATCTCCGAATATATGCCCAACTATCCTCGCTATAGCTGTTATCCTCGGATCGGATAGTTTTAACGGAATTAGCTTCCTCTCTTTAAGCTCTTTTAGAGTTTTATTCACTCTTGAATTCTCCGCTACTTTGATTATGTCCTCCTCGGTAACAACAACTTCGTCTCTCTGCTCGACTTCGGGGAATTCCATTGGATAAACTATAGCGTAATCTCCAATCCTGAGCTTTCCTGCTGGCTTTACTCCATCGGGTGTGTAGAACGGGTGATCTTCGGTTGCGATAATCTCCCTGCCTGTCTCAGTTACGATTCTGTAACAGACCTTCCCGTATTCATCCGCTTTCAGCTTCCAATAGTGAGTGAGGTTCGTCAGGAGTCTTTCGGTTCCGTCTGCTGTCGTAACCTTTACATTTTTCCAAGATTTTTCGATATCCTTGATTCTCGTTTGAACTCCATCAAGCAGAACTTTTGTGTCTCCAGCTACGCAAACAGCTGGATTAAGCCTAAAGGTCTTCCCCGGCAAAACCCTTACGTAATGAGCCATAATACTCATTCTGTGCAGTGACGGTTGTCTGTTGAATAGAACAATGTCTCCGTCCATTAGCTGCCTCTCAACAATCCATCCGGGTGCAATTTTTTCAGCCAATTCTTCTCTATTTGTGTCTATAACCCTTATCCTTTTTCCGTCAGGTCTTATAACGTAATTAGCCTTTGGATGCTCCTTCCGTAGTATAAACTCTCTTGCAATGTCTATGTTCTTTTCAGTAACGTATAAAGGCACAGTAAGCTCTTCTGCGATTTCCTTGGGAACTCCAACCTCGTTTATGCTTAAGCATGGATCTGGGCTTATAACTGTTCTCGCAGAGAAGTTTACTCTCTTTCCCGATAAAGATCCTCTAAACCTCCCCTCCTTACCTTTAAGCCTTTGAGCAAGGGTTTTAAGCGGTCTACCACTTCTGTGTCTCGCTGGTGGTATTCCACTGACTTCGTTGTCCAAATACGTTGTTACGTGGTATTGTAAAAGCTCCCATAGGTCTTCTAATATCTGTTGAGGAGCTCCAGCTTCTCTGTTTTCGATGAACCTCTGGTTAATTCTGATTATGTCTACAAGCTTATGCGTTAGGTCATCTTCGCTTCTCTGACCCGTTTCTAGAATTATCGAGGGTCTAACTGTTACGGGTGGAACTGGTAAAACTGTAAGTACAAACCACTCCGGTCTTACAGCTTTTGGATCTAAACCGAAAGCGGGAAGATCTTCGTCTGGAATTTTTTCGAGTCTTTCTCTTACATCCTTTGGTGTTAGTCTGTGATCTCCTTCGTAGTAAAATGTCGGCTTTTCAAATTTAACTTCTATCTGCTCTGCACCGCAGTGTGGACATTTTTTGACAGCTTTAGTTATTCTAAATACCTCTTTAACTACGTCATCGTAGTTCTGTCCAAGCTTTTTTAGTCTTTCAATTTCTTGTATGAATTTATCCCTTCTTTCATCTTTTAGCAGAATTCTTCCACATTCCCTACATGTGGAATTGAGAAGTCTTGCAATTAATTTAGCGTAACCAACGTGAATAACCGGAGCTGCTAACTCGATGTGTCCGAAATGTCCAGGACATTCACCAGCTTTACCTCCGCAAGTTCTACATCTAAGTCCAGGATCTATAACACCGAGTCTTGGATCCATTAATCCTCCTTCAATTGGAAAACCGTCATCGTCATAAGTTTCTGGTGTAACTATCTTTGCAACACTCATCCTCCTTATCTCCTGAGGTGATAAGACCTCAAACTTAATTCCAGCGATTCTTTTTGGAACCATAATTATACCTCCCAATTATGCCTTATCTCCCAATATCAACCTTGGGGCAATCATCATCGATTTCAATTCATCTAACAACAGTTTGAAAGCATAGCTCATCTCAACTTTGTAAATATTGCTGTCATCTCCACAAACCTTACAGTATGCAGTTCCTCTTCTATAATCGTAAGTGGCAACATGCCCACATTTAGCACAAACCCAAACCTCTACTTTGTCCGATTCTTCAAGTAGTCTATCCTTAAGCAGTAGGGCAGCACCATGCCCAATCAAAACGTCTCTTTCCATTTCTCCAAATCTAAGTCCACCCTTTCTTGCTCTTCCCTCCGTTGGCTGTCTCGTTAAGATCTGTACGGGCCCTCTGCTCCTTGCATGTATCTTGTTTGCAACCATATGATACAACTTCTGATAGTATATAACACCAACGAATATGTCAACTACGTATCTCTTTCCAGTAATTCCATCGTACATAACTTCTTTTCCAGTGTGACTGAAACCATAAGCCTTTAAGATCTCTCTTAAGTCTTTCTCCTTTTCTCCATGAAATATCGTTCCATCGATTCTCCTTCCTTCAAGGCATCCAACCTTTCCACCGATCATCTCTAAGACATGTCCTACAGTCATTCTCGATGGAATTGCATGCGGATTCAGAATCATGTCTGGAACTATTCCAGATTCAGTCCATGGCATGTCTTCTTCTGGAACAATTAGCCCAATTACTCCTTTTTGTCCATGTCTCGAAGCGAATTTATCTCCAAGTTCTGGAATCCTCAAATCTCTAACTCTAACCTTAACAAGCTTAGAACCACTTTCAGATTGCATGATGTATACTGCATCGACTATTCCCTTTTCATTGCTCCTCATCGTTACAGAAGTCTCTCTCCTCTTCTGTGGCGAAATTCCAAGTTCAGTTGGCTCCTCTAAGAAACGTGGCGGTGATGTCTTACCAATTAATACGTCATCGGGCCCAACCTCTGTTTCGGGAATTACTATTCCGTCTTCATCTAAATGAGCATATGCCTCAGCACCTCTGTAACCAGCTACATCTGCATCGGGTATTCCGATCTTATCCTCTTGTCCACCTGGGTATCTCATCTCCTCGGTTTCATAAGTTCTAAAGAAGTGAGATCTTGCTAAGCCACGGTCTATACTTCCCTTATTGAATATTACGGCATCTTCGATATTGTAACCTTCATAACTCAAAACTGCTACAACAAAGTTCTGTCCAGCTGGTCTTTCATCGAATCTTATCTCTCGCTGAGTGTCCGTTATTACAATAGGTATCTGTGGATAGTGAAGTAGATAACCTCTTGTATCAGCTCTCCACGGGAAGTTCGTATAAGGTAAGCCCAAGCTTTGCTTTATCATTGCAGCACCCATAGTGTTTCTTGGTGATGCGTTGTGTTCTGCGTAGGGTATACTCCCAGCACAGATCCCAACTATTAAAGCCGGATCTAACTCAAGATGCGTATGCTCTGGAGTCAAATCCTCCTCGTTTACAGCAATATACGCATTCTCCTCTTCTTCAGCATCTAAGAACTCTATTTTACCCTGCTTAACTAAATCGTCAAATGTTATCTCACCCCTTTTTAGCTTCTCTATATCCTCTTCTGTAACCAGAGGTTTACCGTCTTTTACGATTATCAGAGGTCTTCTAGCCCTTCCCGCATCTGTGTTAATTCTAACTTCGTTTGAGTCTGGGTAATACGCTACGTTAACTTGATCTGAAATCTTTCCCTTACGCCTAAGCTCTCTAATCTCTTCGGCAAGTTTTTTACCATCATCGTGAAATCCGATTAAAGCACCGTTAACGTAAACCCTACACTTCCTCTCCAAATCAACCACCCCTTATCGGTTCAACACCTAACCTAAATAGAACTTCCTTCACGGCTTCTTCATCAGTTCCAACACTAACTTCCGCATACTCTGCAAAGTTCTTAACTAATCCACAGTTCGGCCCTTCTGGAGTTTCTGATGGACAAATCCTACCCCATTGGGTTGGATGCAGATCTCTCGCCTCAAAATGAGGTTGTGATCTTGAAAGAGGTGAAACAACTCTCCTCAAATGTGAAAGAACTGATATGTAGTTATGTCTATCGATGAGTTGTGAAACTCCCGTCCTTCCACCAACCCAATTACCAGTTGCCATTGGATGCATGATTCTATCCGTTAGTACATCGCTTCTGACAGCGGTTGACATTCTTAAAGGTCTACCTCTAACCTTAGCTCTTTCAAGCTGATACTTGACATCCTTGATAAGCCTTAAGAACGCTGCCCTAAATATCTCCTCCATTAGATCTCCAGCGAGTTTAAGTCTCTTATTCGCATAGTGGTCTTTATCGTCTTCCATCCTTAAGCCTAAGTACAACTCGAAAACCATCTCAGCCATTCTCGCTAAGAAGAAAGCTTTAGCTCTTCTTGCAGATCTATCGGTGCCAAGATGTGGTAAGAAGTATTGATCCAAAACCTGTTCAGCTCTTTGAATCCTATATTCTCTACTCTGTCCCGGAGCTACTCTTCTTCCTATGTATTCTATTGCCTCCATTTGGTTGTCAACATCTGATTCCTCTATGTTGTGGAGCATGTACTTCATTATCTCTGGATTCGTACTAACCATCTCAACGATCTCTTGATCAGTTTCAACTCCTAAAGCCTTCATCAGTGTAACAAACTTTATCGGTTTTGGAAGCTGTGGAAATGTAACTTCAAGTATGTTGTTTCTGTTTCTTTCGACAACTATTAAAGCTCTATATCCAGCTCTTTGACTAAAGCACTTTGCAACTTCAACGACTTCACCGTACTTCTCTTCTCTCTCAAGTAAGATCTTATTAGGAGCTAAATCTTCAAGCGTTACTAAAGCCCTTTCAGTTCCGTTAACTACAAAGTATCCTCCCGGATCTAAGGGATCTTCTCCAGCTAAACATAGTTTGTCTTCATAGCTCATAGAAGATAAATCTGAATCTGAAATCTTTCTATTAGCTTTTAAAGCTTCATCTATGTTATCTGGATGTAGATTACAAACCTTAGACTTAACCATTATCGGTAGCATTCCTATTTCCACTATCTCTGTTTCGAGTTCTTTACCCTCATCTACAACTGTAGTTTCAAGGAGTATGGGAGCTGCATAGGTTAAATTTCTAAGTCTTGCTTCAGCTGGAAGTAGTAGCTTTCTGGTTCCATCCACTTCCTTAACTATTGGTTTCCATACGAAAACCCTTCCAAGTTTTACATACGTGTTTGGAATATCGAGTTCTATAATCTTTTGCTCATCGATTACCCTTTGCAATCCCTCTTCAAGAAATCTGTTAAACGAATCAATTTGATGTTTTACAAGTCTGTCATGGGTGAAATAAGCTCTTGCCAAAACACGCCTATCTAACATAGTACCACCCCAAAACGTTTACGATCATATAACCAGTCTGTAAAAAACACTCTTACCAGCAGTTAAACTCTCCCTTGTTATTTTAATTATATCTCCCGGCTTGGCACCTATTTCCTTAACTATAGGGTCATCTCTCTTGATCTTAGGTAGCTGCTCCTTTTTTATTCCAAGAGTTTTTAACAATTCTTCAGCCTCTTCTTTACTCAACACTTCGTGTTTAGGAACGAGTATATGATCTTGGAGCCTAAACTTCATAGTTCATTCACCTGAATTAAAGCGGGCTCGACGGGATTTGAACCCGCGACCGACGGGTTAAAAGCCCGTCGCTCT
>CAZFII010000031.1:0-10194 GCA_964518925.1 uncultured archaeon | reverse complement strand
TACTACATTATTAAATTTTAATAAATCAATCTATATAGATTTAACTGATTTGAAATACAACAACTCCTTTAAACCTAAATCACAACAAATCCCTATGTTCAAAGTCATTCCAGCAGTTGACTTAAAAAACGGAAAAGTCGTGAGGTTAAGACAGGGAAAAGAAAATGAAATCACATTTGAAGCTGAAAATCCAGTTGAGATTGCTAAAAATTGGGTTAAAAGTGGTGCAAAGGTTTTACATGTCATAGACTTAGATGGGGCTTTTAAAGGCAGATTAAGGCACGAAAAGATTATTCACGAAATAGTAAAACTCCCAGTGGAAGTTCAAGTTGGTGGAGGAATTAGAGATTTCAAAATAGCTGAAAGATTGCTCAACATTGGAGTTAAAAGGGTAATACTTGGAACTCTTGCAGTTTCAAAAGTTGAAGAAGTTAGAAGGTTTGCTGAGGAGTGGAGCGGTAGAGTTATGATTGCAATAGATTCAAGATCTGGAAGAGTTGCTGTTAAAGGATGGAAAGAGGTGTCAGAACTAAAACCTGTTGAGCTTGCGAAACTCTATGACGATTTAGATGTATCTTTTTTATATACGAATATCGATGTTGAAGGTTTAGGATTAGGAATCGAAAGAGAAAAAGTAGAAGAAATAGTTTGTAGTGTTAGAAATCCAGTTTACGTAGCTGGAGGAATTTCGTCAGTAGATGATGTAAAAGTTATAAAGGAAGCTGGTGCTGCTGGAGTTGTAATAGGTTACGCTTTATACTCTGGAAAGCTTAAATTTAAAGAACTTCTAAAACTTGAAACATGAAAGTTAAGAGGAAAACAACTGAAACTGAAGTAGAAGTAGAGTTAAAGGCTGAGAAAACGGAGATAGATACTGGAATAAAGTTCTTTGATCACATGCTTAAAACGCTTGCAAAGCATTCTGGTTTGAACATCGTTGTAAAGGCAAGAGGAGACGACATTCATCATATAATTGAAGATGTAGCGATATGTTTAGGAAGAGCTTTTAGCGGAATAGATAAAAAGGGAATTGAGAGATTTGGGGATGCGATAGTTCCAATGGACGAATCAGTTACTATTTGCGGTATAGATTTTAGCGGTAGAGGTGTTTTCGTATTTGAAGGTGAAATTAAAGATTATAGAGATTTCAGAGCAGAAGATTTCTTACACTTCTTTGACACGTTTTGTAGGAACTCTGGTATGAACGTTTATATGTGTATTAAGGGAGGGAATTCTCATCATATGATTGAATCCGCTTTTAAAGCATTTGCAATAGCCCTAAAAAAGGCTTTAAAGAAAACCTCTGAAGATTACAGAAGTGTTAAGGGAATACTGGATTGAGTTCTATGGAACTCTACCAGCAACTACTACAGCCAACTTACTCCAAAATGGATACGGCCCTATTTCGTAATACCTTATATCTTCTAATCCAGCTTTCAAAAACCATGCAACGCACTGTTGTGTTGAAGGAAACAGCATTATTGATTCAGCAAACTTTCTAACAATTGGATTGTCTGGTTTCCTCGGAGCTAAAATGACTACTTTCCCACCGCTTTTTGTAACTCTTACCATCTCTTCTATTCCTCTTAATGGATTTGGCCAGTACTCTATACTTCCAGCGGAAATTGCTGCATCAAAGATATTGTCTTTAAAAGGTAAATTCTCAGCATCTCCAAGCAAGAAATTGCAATTCAATTTCTTTACAGCTTTCTCCAACTGCTCAGGGGTTAAGTCCACTCCAACAACGTTTTCTTCGCCAACGACCCTTACTATCTCTTCAGTAGTATAACCCGTTCCACATCCAACTTCTAAGACGAGATCACCTTTTTTTATTTCTGCAACGTTTACTACAAGTTCTCTCATTTGCTTAGAGTAAAAAATCGGATTGATATAATCGTAAATCTTTGAAAAGTACTTGTAAAAGAATCTAGCCCTTCTCTTGTCTTGAAGTATCATTATTCCTCTTTTTCCTTCTGTTCTTTCTTAAAGAATTCTTCAAGTGGAACTCTTCCGTGTTTAACGACTTTCACGTTTATCTGAACTATATCTTTTGAGATTACTCTTCCTCTAACCATCTTTCTCTTTCTCATACCTTTTTCTTTTGGTCTAAAGCCAACACCACCAGAAAGCAGTATTCTCTTTCTAACAGTTCCAGGTATGTCGGGACGCATTGGAAATCCATCTTTGTCTGTGCCTCCAGTTATCTGCAATTCGTAATCTGGTGGAAGTTCGACAATTGTTCCATTTATTACATCCCCTATCTGCTTACCTATTAATCTGTTCGCATTAGCTCCAGTTATTACTTTTTGATATGCTTTTCCTGTTTTTGGATCTGAAATAACGACTCTGAACTCCATATGACTTCAGCAAATCCTTTAGGTTTATAAAGCTTTAGTAGTCAATTCAGTTGTTAAGCACAATTATGATGCAACATTGTTGGTGAAGTATTTAAATTGGCTACAATGTGGTGCCACGACCAGCATAATCCTATATATAAAAATCTATTTTAACCAATAGTGAGTAGAAATAAAAAACTAAATTAAAGGTTCGTAATACTCTTATCATGTGTGAGTCAAAGGTGTTTAGAGTTGGAAGTGATAAGCCTATAATGGAAGATGTAATTCGAATAGTTGTTGAAGGTGACAAAATTAAGATGTGGGATATACTCGGTGAGTACACTGAAATTAAGGGTAAAATAGTTGAAATGGATTTAAAAGGTCATAAGATATTTGTGGAGGGGATTGAATGAAAGTTAAAGTCGCTATAAATGGTTATGGGACTATTGGTAAAAGAGTAGCAGATGCTATAAGTCTGCAAGACGACATGGAAGTAATCGGTGTTACGAAAACGAGACCGGACTTTGAAGCAAAGCTTGCATCGAAGAGATACGATTTATACGTAGCTATTCCAGAAAATGTAGAGAAGTTTGAGAAAGCTGAGATAAAAGTCAAAGGTACAATTGAAGATCTTTTACAGAAAGCAGACATAGTAGTTGATTGTAGTCCAAACAAAGTCGGTGCTGAGAACAAAGAGAAGTATTACGAAAGATATGGAATTAAAGCGATATTTCAAGGTGGAGAAAAGGCTAACGTTGCAGAGATTTCGTTTAATGCTTTAGCAAACTACGAAAATGCTTTGGGAAAGAGATACGTGAGAGTTGTAAGCTGTAATACAACTGGTTTAGTAAGACTGATATACACATTGAAATCTAACTTCAAAATCGGTAGAGTAAGGGCGACTATGCTTAGAAGGGTAGTTGATCCAAAGGAGGACAAAAAGGGATTGGTTAATGGAATAATGCCCGATCCCGTAGCTATTCCATCGCATCACGGCCCTGATGTGAAAACCGTTTTACCAGACGTGGACATAGTTACCACTGCTTTCAAGTTACCTACAACGTTAATGCATGTACACTCGTTATGTATAGAGTTAAAGGAAGATGTTAAAGCAAGTGATGTAGTAAATGTATTAGAGGAAGAGCCTAGAATTCTGCTGATATCTGTAGAAGACGGTTTTACGTCTACAGCAAAGATAATAGAGTTTGCAAGAGAGTTCAGAAAGAGGTATGATCTATTTGAAAACATAGTTTGGAGGGAATCGATTGGAGTGGATGGAAGAGAGTTATTCATAACGCAGGCTATTCATCAGGAGGCGATAGTAATACCAGAGAATGTAGATGCTATCAGAGCTATGCTTGAATTAGCTGAAAAAGAAGAAAGTATTAGAAAGACGAATAAATCTTTAGGAATCCCGATTAGTATTTAATTTTTATGAGGTTCGCCTTTAAAATTGCGTATTTTGGTAAAGATTTTCATGGAAGTCAGTATCAGCCAAATGTCAGAACAGTAGAAGGAGAAATACTAAAAGCTTTAAAGAGATTGGGAATTGAAAATCCGAATCTAAAGTTTGCGGGAAGAACTGATGCAGGAGTACACGCATTGGGACAAGTTATAGCATTTAACAGTGAAGAAAAGATTTTTCCAAGAATTTTAAACTCTGAACTTCCAAAAGACATAGTAGCATGGGCATGGGCTAAGGTTAGCGATGATTTCGATCCCAGAAAGGCTAAGAGCAGAGTTTACATGTACGTTATGTTCTGTAAAGGTTTAGACGTTTCATCGATGAGAAAAGCTATTAAGCTGTTGAAGGGTACTCATGATTTTGCAAACTTTACAAGAAAGTTTGGGGAAGGAGAAAGCTGTGTTAGAAGTATTTACAACGCAGATATAAGAATTGAAAGGGATTTTCTGATATTTGAAATAGAAGCCAATGCGTTTACATGGAACATGGTTAGAAGTATTGTTTCCGCATTAGTTGAAGTTGGAAAACAGCATAAGAGTATTGAGTGGTTTGAGGAACTTCTGCATCCAGAAAGGCATAAGGAAAGGGTTGAACCAGCGCCTCCTTACGGTTTAGTCTTAAAAGATGTAAAATACGATGATGTGGAATTTGAAATCGATGATTACGCTTTGAGAATGTTACATTCGAGATTTACGGATATAATAGAATATCATGGCGTAGTTTACAAACTGTTCTCTTTACTTAAATCTGATACTTCTTACTCCAGAGAGTACGAGGACTAAGTAGAGTTTAGATTTGGTCAACGGATAATCTCCGTATCTTATAAGTATATCCTTATTTAACCTCTCAACTAAAGATATAGATGCAAAAATCCCATCCGTAACGATTTCATTTGGATTTCCAGCAAATAAAAGTAGAGCTGATTTTGCATCGCTTATATCTCCTTCTACGCTTAAATTATTCAAAGCTTCAGAAGTCATTTCAACCATTCTATTAGTCCTTATAGCTTTTAAGCTATCTCCACCAAATATCCTCGAAAAGAAAGGTATATTTCTCTTGGAATAACCTACAACTGAGAATCCATCAAATTTCAATGCATTAAATATATCTGATGAATCTATAACTATCTCACCTATCACTTTTTTCCTCAAATCTATTTCTCCTGCAAGAGTTATCAAGTTTAGGATTTCAGATAGTTTCATAGCTAAATCAGGGGTATCACTGAAAAGGATTATGATATCGGAGACTCTTTTTAAATCCCTTAATCTACTCCTAATAAGTGTTGTATTCTCTATTTTTCTAGGCAGAATTGCCAGTATTGTTACGTACTCATCAAATTGTTCTTTCAGTTTTTTACAGATTTCAATAGATGTATTATAGCTGAAGTCATCGTTTAACGTCGTAATTACAAGTATTCCTTCAAATATTTCGTATAAATCAAAAATCCTGTTTAATACTCCGTCTATGCCACTATCTACATCGTAAACGTAAAACTTTCTATCCTTTTCAATCGATATTTTTTTAAATTTTTCTAAATCGTTTAAAACTGTAAAACATTTGAGAAGAGGCACTCTATTAACTTTAACACATCTCTTTGAGATCACCTCAACTATCTCCGAACTTCTACTGCCAGCGCCGATCATTAGCAATCTCATTTTTTAAAATTTAGTATCAAAGGTTAAAAATTTTTTTAAGCTCTCTCAATTCCAATTACGACTTTCATATCTTCGATTTCCCATTCCTTAATGTAACCATTTATAGGCTTACCGAATTCGAGCTTAATCGCTCTTGTCTCCCTCTTTATGTAATCAATCCATCCGTTAACTAAGTTTTTATCTATATCGACTGTAACGTTGATGTATTCTTCAACATCTAAATCCAGTTCCTTTCTCATCTCTTGAATTCTCCTAACGAGTTCCCTTGCATAGGCTTCTCTCATAAGATCTTCATCAAGCTCCTTATAGATGTATACAACACCCTTAGAGAATTCAGAAAATTCGTAACCTTCTGGTAACTTGTACTCAATTATTAATGCTTCATCTGCCTTAAGCTCAACCCCTTCAAACTCTATTACCTCTGGTATTTCTTTAAGATCTTTTACGTACTTTACAAAGTCTTTAACCTTATCCTTGAGTATTGGCCCGATTACTTTGAAATTTGGCTTAACAACCAATTCCTTCTTAAATTCTTTAACGACTTCAATCTCTTTAACGTTACACTGAAAAGCTAAGAGTTCTTTAAGTGCTTCTACGGCTTTTTCAACTTCGTCATCTTTTGTCTCGATTACAAGCTTTTTCAAAGGCCATCTAAGTTTCCTCTTTGCCTTTTGTCTAGCACTGCTTACAGCTTCAAAGATCTCTCTCGCAATTTTCATAGACTTCTCAAGCTCTGGGTTTATCAGACTTTCATCGGGTTTTGGATAACTTTCCAAAAATATCGATTCTTCTCCATCTTTAAACTCCTTGATAACATGCTGATATACCCATTCCGCTAAGAATGGTGCAAACGGAGCAATTATCTTGAAAGACTTTTCTAAAACTCTAAATATAGTTGCATACGCAGCAAGCTTAGAAGGCGAATCTTTCTCCTCCCAAACCCTAGGTCTTATAAGTTGAATATACCATCTACTGAAGTCCTCAACTAGGAATTCGAAAAACCCTTTAACAACTCTGTACAATTGATACTTCTCCATTGATTCGTAAGCTTCTTTATTAAAGCTCTCAAGCCTAGAAAGGATCCATTTGTCTTCAGTCTTTAAGCCGTTGAAATGCTTTACTATTGCATCTACAACTTCCAATTCTTCGTTTAAAATTTTCTCGTAAAGTTTTGGATCGTTATCCTTTATTATATTTAAGATTCTTTCATTTAAACCAGAAAAAGCCTTCTTTGGCAAATCCAAGCTCATATATGTATATGCAAATCTAACAGCATTCCATATTATGTTTAACATTCTGTTAACGTTTTTTGCTTCCTCCCAGCTGAAGCGAAGATCTTCCCAAGGTGCAGAACTCAAAACGTAAAGCCTGAAACCATCAACTCCAATTTTTTCTACTACTTCTTCTGGCTCAACTACATTGCCTAAGCTTTTACTCATCTTTCTCCCGTGTTCATCAAGTGTAAACCCGTGCATTAAAACAGTCTTGTAAGGCGCTCTATCAAAGCACACTACTGAACAGCCCAATTGCGAATAGAACCAACCTCTCGTTTGATCATGTCCTTCAGTTATGAAATCAGCAGGCCAAAGCCTCTCAAATTCTTCTGCTCTTAGAGGATAAGCTAAAGTACCCCAGCTCGCAACACCACTGTCAAACCAAACGTCGAAAACGTCTGGAACTCTTCTCATAATTCCGCCACATTCACATTCAAAAGTAACTTCATCTATTTTCGGACGATGCAAATCTAAATCGTTTTTCCAAGGAACTTCGTTTATACTTCCAACGACTTTCATCTTGCCGCATCTCTCACAAATCCATATCGGAATTGGAATACCCCAATATCTTTGCCTACTGATGCACCAATCCTTAGCGTTTTTAACCCAATCCTTAAATCTTGCTTCACCAGCCCACTCCGGAATCCACCAGACCTTATCGATTTCCTTAAGCATTGTATCTTTTAGTTCTGTAATCTTGACAAACCACTGTTCAGTAGCTCTATATATTATCGGGGTTTTGCATCTCCAGCAATGTCCGTATCTGTGCACGATCTTCTCCTTTGCAAGGAGTAAACCCTTCCTGTCTAAATCTTCAATTATAACGTCATTCGCTTCAAAAACGTACATTCCTCTATACTTCCCAGCTTCCTCACTAAAAACTCCTCTATCGTCAACTGGATTAAAGATCTCCAAACCCTTTTCAATTCCAAGTTCGTAGTCTTCTAAACCATGACCAGGTGCAATATGGACACATCCAGTTTTTTCAGCCGTTACGAATTCAGCTGTATAAACACAATGCCTCCAATTCTTTTGAATTGGTACTTCATCGCTTAACGGATGTTCGTATTCTAAACCCTCTAAATCCTTACCTAAGTATTCTTCAACGACTTCTAAGAATTCGTAACCACCCTTTTCTAAAACCTCTTCATACAAATCCTTTGCAATGATTAAATTCTCGATTTTACCGTTTTTTTCAGCTTTGACCTTAACGTATTCGAAGTTTGGATGAACCGCTACAGCCATATTAGCTGGTAGAGTCCAAGGAGTTGTAGTCCATATAACTATAAAAGTGTCACTCTCATTCTTAATCGGGAACTTTACGTATATCGATGGATCGACTCTGTCGGCGTATTCAACTTCTGCATCTGCTAAAGCTGTTTCACAACGTGGACACCAGTTTACGACCATTTTCTTCTTTTCAAGCAAACCCCTCTCATAAGCTCTCTTAATCGTCCACCATGCAGAGTTTATGTATTCAGCTTTTATGGTCATATACGGCTTATCCCAATCCATCCAAACTCCTAAAGCTTTAAACTGCTCTGTCATGGCATCTTTGTTCTTTAAGGCGTATTCCATACACTTGGCAACGAATTTATCTATTCCATATCTTTCTATGTCTCTTTTAGTTTTGAAGCCGAGTTCTTGTTCAACTTTTACCTCTATTGGCAATCCATGCATATCCCAGCCCGGAGTATCTGTAGGATCGTATCCAGTCATCCTCTTGTAACGCAAAATCGTATCTTTGAGAACTTTATTCCAAGCTGTACCTAAGTGAATTCTGCCAGTAGTGTAAGGTGGGCCATCTACGAAGTAGAACTTCTTACCACCTTTAGCCTTAACTTTCTTGTAAATCTCATTATCTTCCCAGAACTTAAATATCTCCGTTTCAATCTCTTTAGGAGAGTATCTTGAAGGAATCATAAAGTCAAATACTGCGATAGATTAAAAACCTTTATTCTTTCCCTACGTTGTGTTTGTGGAATAACCTTAAAAGCAGTAAAAGAACTCGATACATGGACTGGATTAAAATGGAGAGACAATATCTAGTTCCGTTGTACAAAAGGCTAAACGTAGTGTTTGAAAGAGGTGAGGGATGCTATTTATACGACGTAAACGGTAATAAATACTTAGATTTAGTTGCTGGGATTGCAGTTGTCGCAATTGGACACTCAAATAGAGAGTTTATAGATAGGGTAAAGAACCAACTTGAAAAACTAGTACATACCTCAAATCTGTACTACACAATCCCCCAAATAGAACTTGCAAAAAAACTGAACGAAATAACTAAGATGGACAAGTTCTTCTTCTGCAATAGTGGAACTGAGGCTGTAGAAGCATCTCTTAAATTTGCAAGGAAAGCTACTAAGAAAAAGAAGTTTGTAGCGTTCACTAATTCTTTCCATGGGAGAACTATGGGATCTTTATCTGTAACTTATAAGGAAAGGTTTCGAAAACCGTTTGAACCGTTAATTCAGCCCGTTGAATTTGCAGAGTTCAACAACATAGAAGATTTAGAAAAAAAGGTTGATGAGAACACTGCTGCGGTTATACTCGAATTAATTCAAGGCGAAGCTGGAGTTTATCCAGCTGATAAAGAGTTTGTTAAGGCTATATTTGAGCTAAAAGATAAATACGGATTTTTAGTTGTATTCGATGAAGTTCAAACTGGATTCGGTAGAACTGGGAAGTGGTTTGCTAAAGATCACTACGGATTCCAGCCAGATATCATGACTATGGCAAAGGCGATGGGTTCTGGATTCCCAATCGGTTGTACTGCTGTAAGTAACGAAGTTGCTGAAGCTCTTGAACATGGAGATCACGCATCAACTTTTGGAGGAAATCCATTAGCATGTGTTGCAGCGATTTCAACGATTGAAATAATAGAAAAGCATAAGTTAGTTGAAAACTCCGCAAAGATGGGAGAATACTTCATGAAAAGACTCAAAGAGATCTTCGATGATGTAAGGGGTAAAGGATTGATGATCGGATTTAAAGTAAAAAACGCTCAAAGAATTGTTGAAGAATGCTTAAAAAATGGACTGATAATTAATGCAACATCGGAAGACAACATAAGGTTAGTTCCGCCATTGATAATCGGTAAGGATGAAATAGACTTTGCGATAGAAGTTCTATCAAGGGTTATATCTCAATCTCAAGGGTATCCTTAGTAGCTTTTATATATTTAACCCTTTTACCTACTTCAAACCTTATCTTTTCTGAGAACTTCTCCGTAGGTAACCCGAGTTTGTTTAGTATAAAACTTATGAGTAAGTTGCTATTGTTAAAGAGTAGCGAAGAAAATCCCAAGCCTAAATATATCTCAAAGTTTTCCTTTCCCATCATTTTGTCGTAACCTCTTTCCTTTAGCCATTCCTCAAAGTCTTTGAGTGTGAATCGCATGTTTTAATTTAAATTCAGATAGTTGATAAGTCGTTTTCGTTAAAGATATGTTTTAGTTTTTA
>CAZFII010000030.1:0-10631 GCA_964518925.1 uncultured archaeon | reverse complement strand
CACAAAACCCCGTTAAAAGTTTTAGAAATTATAAAAGAGTTTGAAAAAGAAGATGTCGTATTCGTCACAGTAGCTGGACTTAGCAATGCTTTAAGTGGTTTAGTAGATGCAAATACAACAAAACCAGTAATAGCATGTCCTCCTCCAACGGATTTCATTTACGATATATTTTCCTCGATTAGAATGCCATCTGGCGTAGCTCCACTTTTTGTTATGAGTGCTGAGAATGCAGCACTAGCGGTTGCAAAGATTTTCGCACTGAAATACGATGAAATAGCAGAAAGAGTAAAATCATATCAAGAAGTAAAGAGAAAAATTATTGAAGATGCAGATCTTACCTTGCAGAGCTAAATCTTGAGAAAACTTTCCACATACTGTACTGAACTGGAGTAATAGTTCCCTCTACTACGAATATTTCTCTTAACCTATGTTTAATCGGTCTTAGCTCTTTTATAATATCCTTAACTTTTTCGATTATTTTCTGTTCTTCTACAAATCTCGTATGGGTATTTCCTTTTCTGAACTCTTCATTTCTCATTACAGCCACATGGAATGGAATATTTGTTTCAACACCCTCTATTATGTACTCGTACAGTGCCCTCTCCATTCTATTTATAGCTTCCATTCTATTTCTTCCCCATGCAACTAGTTTCGATATAAGTGGATCGTAATAGGGTGGAAGCTCACAACCCATGTGGACACCGCTGTCAATTCTTATGCCAATTCCGCCAGGACTTCTGTAAAATTTAATTTTTCCACTCACTGGGTAGAAGTTTATGGGATCTTCAGCGTATATCCTGCATTCAATTGCATGACCCCTAATACTTATATCCTCCTGTCCAAATTCCAAACATTCACCGTATGCAATCTTTATCTGCTCTTTGACGATATCTATACCAGTTACCATTTCTGTAACTGTATGTTCGACTTGGAGTCTTGTGTTCATTTCGAGAAAGTATATTTCTCCATCTTGATATAGAAATTCAACTGTACCTGCATTTGTATACCCTATACCTTTAGCTCCTTTAACAGCTATTTTTCCAAACTTTTCTCTTAATTCTTCGTTTATAGCTGGAGAAGGACTCTCTTCTATAAGCTTTTGATATCTACGCTGTATACTACATTCCCTTTCACCTAAGTGAACAACGTTTCCATAGTTATCTGCGAGTATTTGAAATTCTATGTGCCTCGGTTTTGGTAAATATTTTTCTATATAAATGCTAGAATCTTTAAAGTACTTCTCGCTAAGTCTCTTAGCACTGTAAAAAGCATTCTCTAGTTGGTCTTCATTCCAAACTATGTTTATGCCTATGCCTCCACCACCACCAGAGGCTTTTATTACTATTGGATAACCTATCTTGTTTGCCCATTTAATTGCATCGTCTATATCTTTGATTTCGTTACTTCCGGGTAAAACTGGAACTCCTATATCCTTCATAATCTTTCTGGCGTTAATCTTTGAGCCCATTGCCTCTATTACCTTTGATTTTGGCCCTATGAATACAATACCTTCTTCTTCACATCTCTTAGCAAATTCGGCGTTTTCAGCAAGGAATCCATATCCCGGGTGTATTGCTTCAGCATTGCAGTTCTTTGCAATTTGTAAAATTAAATCTATATTTAAATAGCTCTTTTTTGGATCTGGATCACCAATACAGTAACTTTCATCCGCGTAAACCCTATGTAATGAGTTTACATCTGCTTTAGAATACACAGATACTGTTTTTATACCCATTTCCCTACAAGCTCTCATAATTCTAACGGCTATTTCGCCTCTGTTTGCTATGAGTATTTTCTTAAACATTAACTGATCTATAGGTCATCTGTATATAAATTATTGATATCCTCCACTAACTGGTGGAAAAATCGCTATAATGTCATTATTCTTCAATCTGAATTTGGTATCTTTAATTATATCACCATTCACCATTATATGGACGTAGTTATGTCTTTTAAACAACTCTTTAAGCCTAGGAAATCTCTTAATCAACTCGTTTAAGACATCTTCAACTGTTTCTGCGCAAATCTCTAATTCCTTCACTCCCGCTACTTCCCTAAAGTTTGCAAAGAGCTTAACCTTTACCATACTTTTTTGCAAAATCTATTATCCTTTCGACAGCCTCTTTAAGCTTTTCAAACTTCACGGCATATGCTGCTCTTATATAACCTTCTCCGCATTCTCCAAATGCATTTCCGGGAATTACAGCAACACCTCTCTCAATTAAAAGCCTTTCAGCGAACTCTTCACTACTTAAACCTGTAGAACTTATATCTGGGAATATGTAAAATGCTCCATCTGGCATTCTAACATCGAAAACGTCCCTTAACTTCTTTACTATGTAGTTCCTCCTCCTCATGTACTCTGCTTTTACTTTCTCAACTTCATCTAAGCTCTTCAAGGCTTCTAAAGCACCAATCTGACCAGTTATAGGCGCACAGAGCATGCAGTACTGATGTATCTTAAGCATTCCAGATAAAATATCCAACGGAGCTATAGCGTAACCTACTCTGAACCCTGTCATAGCGAAAGCCTTAGAGAATCCGTTTAGAACTACTACTCTATCCTCCATACCGTTTAGAGATGCTATTGAAACATGTTTACCTCTATATGTAAATTCAGCATATATCTCATCTGAAATCACTAGTAGATCAAACTCGATTACCGCATCAGCGATTTCTTCGAGCTCCTTTTTTGAATAGCTTACTCCAGTTGGATTTGCTGGATAATTAATTATTAGAACCTTTGACCTTTCGTTTACGTAGTTCTTTATCCTTTCGTAGTTTAGCTTAAAATCTGGATTCGTTGGAATAGTTATTACTTCCGCTCCACAGAGTAAGCTTAAAGGCTTGTAACTTACATAGCAAGGCTCAGGGATTAAAACTCCATCTCCGGGCTCTACAATTGTTCTTAACGCTAAATCTATTGCTTCACTCACACCAGATGTAATTAAAACCTGCTCAGAGCTAGCTTCTAATCCAAATCTCTTATAATATTTTGCTATTTCCTCCCTAAGCTCTGGTAAACCGTAGTTTGATGTGTAAGACGTGTAACCCTTTTCGAGTGAGTATATCATCTCCTCTCTGATCCTCCATGGGACTTGAAAATCTGGCTCACCAACGCCTAAGCTGATGATATCTTCTCTACCAATGATTAAATCAAAAAACTTCCTTATTCCCGATGGTCTTAAGTTTTCAACAATCTTTGAAACCCTACGGGACAAATGCAAGCCTCCTGTCTTCTTCATCAGTAAAAAGCGTAACTCCTTCCTCCTTATAAGTTCTCAAAACGAAATGAGTAACTGTATCTCTAACTTCTGGAATCGTTGAAATCTTCTCAGCTATGAAAGAAGCTACATCCTTAAGACTCTTTCCCTTTATAACGACTTGAAAGTCGTACTCACCGCTGACAAGTCTTAAAGCGTGAACTTCGGGAAACTTTGCTATTCTCTTAGCTATATCGTCATAACCTTTCTCTCTTGAAAGTGATACTTTTACGTCGATTATTGCAAATACACTTTCTTCTCCAAGCTTTTCCCAGTCGATTATCGTTTTGTACTTTAGAATTACACCCTCCTCTTCGTACTTCTTTATGATCTCTGCAACTTCCTCTTCACTTAAACCTAAAACATCTGCTATCTCACTGTTGCTCATCCTAGCGTTCTCTTCAAGTAACTTAAGAACATCCTTCATAATCGCTTTAAAGTTTAACGAACAATATTTAACTTATACGGATACTTTTAAATTCTATTGAGAACTTTTTAAAATCGAATATGACGTATCTTCCCCATATAACTGGGCCAGTATTTATAACGATTGTGTTTCCAACCCTTTCAACTCCGTAGGCTTCGTGTATATGTCCACAGAAGACTACATCGAATTTGTTCAAAATCTTTCTTATCGCTTCGCTACCAGCGTTTTCGCCATTATATGTTTTGTCGAGAATTCCCTTTGGTGGACAATGAGTTAATAAAATGTTGAAGTCTGAGAACTCAAAGTTTTTTGTAAATCTCTCTATCTGTTCTTCGGAGTATTCCGAAGGAGTTGCAAATGGTGTATAAGTTGAGCCGCCAATCCCGTGTATTGTAAAATCTGGAAGCTTTACACTTCTGGAATGTATAAACGTTATATGATCTAAGCTGTATCTAAGCATCTCTTCTGGATCACAGTTTCCATGAACAGCAAAACATTCGCTACAATGTTTTCCAACGATTTTATCTACGATAAGTATATCTGATGCCCTAAAATTCGTTATATCTCCAGCTATTAAAACTATGTCAAAGTCATCACTTTCAAGAATCTTTTTAAGCTTACTAAAATCTGAATGAATGTCAGATACTACTAAAAATCTCATTAAATTACGAATACATCTCCATTCTTTGGTGAATAGGCTTGAACTCCTAACTCGTTTTTAATCCATTCAGCAAATTCATCTGTCCTTTCACCGTGAACTGTAAAAACTATTTCTGCACCTCTGTCAACAACGGTCTTAACGTACTCCTTTAGTTGTTTATCATCTGCATGTGCTGAGAAGTCATACTGCTCAACTTTCATCTTTAGCTTTACAGTCTTAAATCCTAAATTTATAATTCCCTTCTTCAAAGCTAGATCTCCATTTGTTCCTTCGACTTGATAACCAGTAAGAATTATCTTTGACTTTTCATCGTTGTACAACCTCGATATGTAGAATAAAGCTGGCCCTCCGTTAAGCATTCCAGCAGTTGTAACTACAACGCATGGCTCTTCAAGTATTCTCTCTCTTTTCTTCCATTCAACTGGTATAGCATTCTTTAAAGCTCTTCTTAATGCTCTTGGACTCTTTATGTAATCTGGATACCTCTCAAGAATTCTTCCAACTTCTTTACCCATTCCATCAACGTACGGTGTTATTCCATAACTTTCCAGTATCATTAGGACTTCTTGCGTTCTACCGACTGCAAACGCTGGGATTATGACATGCCCACCTATATCTAACGTATCCAAAATGCTTTCAACAAAAGCCTTTTCAAGCTCTTTTCTATCTGGGTGTTCTACTCCGAAATAAGTACTTTCAACTATTAGTATATCAGTTTCTGGATATTTCAAGTCCGCTGGCTCTAGTAAACGGGTTTCTTCGAGTTTTATGTCTCCAGAGTAGAGTATGTTTAGCTCTCCTCTTAGATGAACGCTAGCACTTCCCGGAATGTGCCCAGCACTAAAGAATTCCACTTCGTAGCCCTTTACGTTAAACGGTTCCTCGTAATCCACTTCTATCGTGTTACTTTCGAACTGCATGAACTCCTTCTTTGTGTAAGGTGGTGGATGCATTATGTTCATGGAATCCTTTAGAAGTATAGATGAAAGCTCCTTTGATGGTGGTGTCATGTAAATTGGAGGATCGTAGTACATTAGATTTGGAGCAACTCCTACGTGATCTAGGTGACCATGTGTGATTATAACTGCTGACGGTGATGCTCCATCTAATGGAAACTCTGGAGGATTAGAAGGTTTTAGACCGTAATCTAAGATAATCGAATCTACCATTATCGCTGACCTTCCGACTTCTTTGCATCCTCCGAGGAACTTTATTACAGTCATTCCTTAAAACTCCCTTATATTTGAATAAATACATTTCGGTAACAGATTTAAAGCTATCACTCCACTCCAATTTTATGAGATTTCCAATTGATCCACTATTTCCAATCAAACACGTCTACGTATACAAGTGGGAATTTGACGATTCTAAGAGTTTGAAGGATATTGCTGAAAGGATTAAAAAGCATCACTACTACGTTATGCCTAAGGAAAACTTACTCGTAATAACAACACCAGTGAAACCAACGGTAATAATTGTCTTAATTCAAAGAGACGAAAAGGGCGGAGATCTAATCGTTATAAACATGGATAAGTATTATACAAGGATAAAGGTTATACAGGGTATTTGGATATTTCAAAACAAGTCGGGAATTAAGGTTATTAATTTAAAATATCTTTAATATATCGAAAAGACAGATGGTGATACAACATTATTGTTGATAAAGTATTTGAATCGTCCACAGTATGGTGTCACAACCAAAAGACATATCCAAATTTTCTTATCAAGTCGTAACCGTTTTCGAATCTCTTACTTAAATCGACTTTTAGTATAGCTGCCTCAGATAAACCGTAAGGAATTGCACATGAACCAACTGTAACAACCATTCCATCTTGTTCAACCTTCAAAACCTTATAAGGTTCATGAGATCTTACAACGACTTTAACGTCTAAAGCTTTTAGTAGCTTTTTCGTGGCTATTTTTCCGAAGAAGTACATAAATCCTCTGTTGTAATTTTCTCCACAGTAATCTTTTTCCCAAGGATCGTTCCAAAGCATCTCCAGTTTTGTATTCTCATCTGGACGTTCTATATCTCTTCTACTAATGTCGTTTTCGTCTATTCTTTTCGATTTTGTAGGTACTCCTCCGTGAACTAGCCAGATTTCGTTTTCAACTAAAGCGGAAATCGGCATCTTATCCCAAAGCTTTTGCAAAAGTCTGTATATTTCCTCAGCATCTCTTCCAAGATTTGTACTCAAATAATACGGTAAGTCGTGTGGGTAAACCTGAGTACTTTCGTGGTTACCTCTTAGCATTATAGCTTTCCCATCTACAAACATCTTTAATACTTCTGAATAAACTTCTATAGGATACATTCCTCTATCTGCGTAATCCCCTAAAAATATCACTTTTCCCTCAAATTTTTTCTTTATGATATTAAAAGTCTCTAAGTCCGCATGTAGATCGCCAACGATCGTAAAAACGCTATCTTCTATTAAGACCATTCTTTCCCTTGGCATTAAACTGATAGCTTCTTCGATTAGCTCTTTTAGATCCATAACAAAAACTTTATAGAAAGATTTAAAATCGTTTTTATCTTTACGAAAGTATTTCAATCAAAACGATTCGACACTTTTAAAGTGATAGACGATTTGTTCTGTCCAAAATGCGGAATGCTTAAGAGTAGATGCATATGCAATAAAAAGAGTATCAGAGAAAAGAATCTTGAACTGCTAAAGAAATTTGGATATAGGGATTTTCTAAAACCAATATTTGACAGAGATGATGAAATCGTGCTCTATAGAGTCTTTAAACCATTTAACGAATATCCAAGCGTTGAAGTAAGGACTGTTAAACAGCTTGAAGAAGTTTTGAGGAGGAGAGGAATAGTCAAATTCTATCCATTTCAGGCAAGGGCTATTGAAGAGATAAGAAAAGGAAGGAATGTAGTTATAACTGCACCAACGGGCTTTGGAAAAACTGAAGCTTTCGTAATCCCTATGCTTGAAAAGATTTCAAGAGGTGGAATTGGTTTGATATTTTATCCAACTAAAGCCCTCGCAAGAGATCAAGAATTAAAGATCAAAGAATACGCTTCATCTCTTGGTTTAGTTGCTGTTAGATTCGACGGAGATACACCTCAAAAGGAGAGAAAACTTGTATTTAGTGGGAGAGCGGATGTAATTCTTACAAATCCAGATATGGTCGATTACCATTTGAGGAATACCCCCGCTTTTAGAAGGATTATCAGAGATTTGGAGTTCGTTGCAGTTGATGAACTTCACGTTTATACGGGTTTACTTGGATCAAATATGCACTACTTGATAAAACGTCTTTCGAGGTTTGCTGACTTTCAGATTGCATGTGCTTCTGCAACTCTATCGAATGCTAAGGAGTTTGCTGAAGAGTTATTCGAAAGGGAGTTCGTTCATATTCATGGAGAGCACAGAAAAGGAGTTCTACATTTCGTTATGATCTATTCTGATAGCATATACGCAACTATAAAGGATTTGGTTAAATCTCTTTATGGAAAGAAGATTTTAGTTTTTGGAAACAGCTATAAGAGTGTAGAAACTATAAACTGGATTTTAAAGAAAGAAGGGATAAATTCTGCTGTTCACAAGGGTGGATTGCCAAGAGATGTTAGAGAAAATGTTGAAAAAGCCTTCAGAGATGGAAAACTTAGAGTTGTTGTAGCAACTCCAACTCTCGAACTTGGGATTGACATTGGTGATGTAGACATCGTTATCTCGGAGCTAGTTCCCTACAATCAATTCGTTCAGAGAGTAGGAAGAGCTGGAAGAAAGGGGCAAGAGGCGATTGGAGTTTTAGTTTTGAGGGCAGAGGATTCTATAAGCACTTATTACAAAAATAAGCCAGAAGAGTACTTCAAGGAGGAGAGCTTGGGATACGTCGAAAAGAGGAATGAAGAGGTTATGAAGTATCAGATAGTTTCAATGTGCATTGAAAAGCCTTTGAACGTTGAAGATGTCGATGAGGATGTATTAAAGCAATTAAAAGCTGAAAAACTCGTTTATGAGTTTAACGGAAAACTATTTGCAACAGAGAGGGGAAAAGATTTCGTCAAAGGATTCAATATGAGGGGTATTGGAGATAGTGTAAAGATGTTTTGTGATGGTGAATTTATCGGTGAGAGAAGCTTGCCGATTGCTGTAAAGGAGTTGTATCCAAATAGTGTAATAATACACAATGGACAGAGGTATAGATGTGTTGATGTAGACATAAACTCTTTGAAAGCAGAACTCGTAAGAGAAGATTACAGTGATGAGATAACAGAGCCTTTATATCTGTCGATTCCTCGTATAGTTAGAGTTGAGGAGGAGATAGGTGATCCAGTTAACGCTTTTTATTGTTCTTTAGAAATTACAATTAGAGTTTACGGATACATTGAAAGAGGTGTTTTTTCAAAGGAGAAAAGAGACATAGTCTATTTAGATGAGCCGATTAGCTATACCTTTAGTACAAAGGGATTTTTGTTCTCTGCTCCTTTTCCCCCAGAGGAAGACTACGAAGACTATTACGCTGGGAGTTTTCACGCTTTAGAGCATGTCCTAATCGAATCTAGTGATGCGTTGACTGGTGGTGGAAGTAGGGAAATTGGTGGAATTTCTACGCCAGAAGGAGATATATTCATTTACGATGCAACAATCGGTGGAAGTGGATTGAGTAAACTACTGTTTAAGAGGTTAAGAAGAGCTTTTGAAATAGCATACGAGATCTTGAAGAATTGTAAATGTAAGCGAATCGATGGATGTCCTCGTTGCACCTACAGCTATCAATGTGGAAACAACAACCAGCCTTTGAATAGAATTGGAGCAATGAAAATAGCTGAGCTCGTTTTGAAGGGAGTTAAAAGAGAAACAGACTGGGAGAAATATTCTGAAATAGCTGAGTTTAGATATTATCCTTAGAGCGTAAAGGACATATGTCCAAAGCTTAAATATGCATCTAAGATGATGAAACGGGTGAGCTTCTGATAGGTGATGAAAGGATGGCTGGCTGAGATTTTAATTAAGATAGAGCTTTATAAAAAATTTCAAAGCTTTTAGATTTGTTAAGGAGTTTCTCAAAATTGAGTTTATCGGCGAAATCTTTTAATTTTTCTTTTTATAACATAACTTTCGTTTTAAAACTTCACTCGGCTTATCTTTGACATTGTAACCCGTTTTATCAAAAGCTATTCCACAAGATATACAAATCCACTCTTCTATTTCTGGTTCTGTAGCTATTACTACGATTTTACTTTTATCTTCGCTTTTCAGTCCGCTTAAATGTCGCCAGATGTCTTTATTTTCATCGTAATTGTATGTGTTCTCTTTGTCGATTATTATTAAAACCCTATCAACTTCTCTAACGACAGATTTAACCTTTCTAACGTTGTGACATTTCTTGATTAAAGATGGGGTGTATGTCCTTACAAATTCGACTTTTTGAATTCGTTTTTCAGCAATCAGCCTATTTACAACCGCTTTGATAAATCCGAGTCCATACCTGTCCTCTGTAAAGATTGCAACTTTCATGTCAATCCATATAGGACTTTTTCTCCAAGCGTTATTCCTAACTCTTCAAGCTCTTTCATTAGCTCTTCCTTACTTTTGTATTCCGTTAGATTTTTAATTTCGACACCATCGTCGGTTGGCTTGAATATGAAAATCTCCTCAGGTTCAACTAAGTTCAAGACGATTGGAGAATGTGTTGTTACAAATACACAACCTTCGCAATCCTCTCTAAGTGTACTTATAATAAACTCCAACAATTCTGGATGCAGCGAGTTCTCAATTTCGTCTATTAGCAGAATACTTGGATTTTGCTCTAAAGCTGTAAGAATTACAAGCAGTTTAATCAATCCATCGGGTAAATGCTCTTTTGAGAATTCGGTTCTACTACTGAGATCGTAAAGGTAGAAATTCATGTCCTTAAAGTATCCTCTTCCGTTGAAATAGTTTTCAAGTGCATATTCTATCCTTTCAGGCAATTTGTTTTCTTTAAGCTGTGTTAAAGCCAAAATATCAAGAGCATTTTCACCTCTTTCATTTAAAGGCTCGTCTCTTGGAATAAGCTTACGCTTGTATTTTATCTCGATTAAATTTAGAGGAAAAAGCATGGTTATCTTAAAAAAGGCTAAGAGAGGTAAATAAATAGTCGAGGATAATGCATCAAATATTACTCTCGAAATTAGTAATATTATCTTTTTACCATCTGAAGATGATAAGGATATCTCCTTTGGTTGCACACCTGCTTTAGAGAGGTAATTCTCAAATTCCTTTTCGAATTCATCTACAGCATTTTCAGGCAACATTTCTAGAATATCATAAATAAG
>CAZFII010000029.1:8948-10676 GCA_964518925.1 uncultured archaeon | reverse complement strand
CAAGAATTGCGAAATATTTCAACTGGGAAAAAGATAGGGTCGTGACACCTTAAATACTTCACCAACAATGTTGCATCACCACCAAAGATTGCAATGGATAAAGTAGCCGTTTTGTCATTTTGTTTGTTAAGGCTTTTAAGGACTTATTAAGCACATAGGCGAAATTTAAGGATGTACCGACATATTTTTGTACGTTCAAGTCGAAAATTAAGCTGGTGCCAGATAGGATAAGGGGTATTCTGAAGCTATTAATCCTCAAAGAGCTTGAAAAAAGCGATGCCACAGGATACGAATTGATTCAAAAGATTAGCGTTAAAGCGAAGAAGCCATCACCAGGCTCAGTATACCCTCTCTTAAAAGAGCTTGCCAATGCCGGCTTTCTTAATGTAAGAGTTGAAGGAAACAAGAAGATTTACTCTCTCTCCGAAAAAGGAAAAGCGGTTTTAGAGGAGGCATCAAAACGAGAAAAGGAGGCAATTATGAGGAAGATCGAAGTTTTAAAAGCTTCAGGAATTATAAGCGAAGATGAAGCCAACAAAATGTTCCAATTCATCAGTATGAAAAGAGAACTCTGGATGAAGCTACATGAGCTAAGAAATTGGGCGCAATTTATAAATCTGCTTGCAAAAGCGATTGAAAAGTCTAAATCAGAAGTTGAAGAAATTATCGATGAAACGATAAGAAAGCTTGAAGAGTTGATAAGAAAATAAAAATAAAAAAACTTAGTATCAGTTGCAACTATCGGTTACCGATATATTTATACATCGTCATTAAAAGATGATTCATATGGAAGGCAAAACTGGAGATTCTGTTAACTTTAAATGCGAGGTGAAAGCTTGAAACGAATTCCGATTTTCTTAGTTTTGCTAATGGGAATGGCAAGTGCAACTGAAATAGAATTTCACGTCTCAATCGTTGGCGACGGAAAACTGCATCCGGGAGACGACACTACGATAACCGTATTGATCGAGAACGAGGGAAAAGTAACGGGTTTTCCGATGAACGAGAACACATCCCAACTACTTCAGCTCGTAACTACAGCTAAGGATTTAAGGGTTGAAATAGAGGATACCGGGCCTATTAAAGTCGAAACCGTGAATCCACAATTGATCGGCGATTTACCAGCTGGAAAAATTGCCAAAGCAACGTTTAGGGTTAAAGTTGATAAAGATGCAGAGCTCGGAGAATACAGAATTCCAGTGAAATTAAAATACACCAAAGTTACGTTCTCTGGTGTATCTGTTACGTATCGTGAGGATGAGTGCGATGTTGAATATTTAAAAGTCGAAGTAGTAAGGAAAGACTACGATTTCAGCGTTGTATCCGTAAATTCATCGCTAAAAACAGGTTCGGAGGGGAAAGTGGACGTTGTGATTAAGAATACCGGAAGCAACAAAATCTACGATGCAGTTCTAATCATAAACGCAACGCCGCCACTGATACCGAACACGAAAGCCATGTCAGCTTATTTGGGCGACATCGATGTTGATAGAGAGGCTAAGGCATCGTTCAAGGTTTACGTTATGGACGAGGCTTTAAATCAGACGTATCCAGCTAAACTCATTCTGAAATTCAAAACTTCCGCTGGGAAGCCAATGGTTCTCTCACAACCAATTGGATTAAAAGTTGTTAACGACGATTCCTTTATCGTTACGGGAGTTGATAGTTTAATCACGTCGCCAAAAACTATTCCAAGACTTCAACACCAAATCCAGCAACAAAGCGTTC
>CAZFII010000029.1:0-8848 GCA_964518925.1 uncultured archaeon | reverse complement strand
TACCCTCAAGAGGATTCGTTTTGGTGAGCATTAAAAACGTTGGCGAAGACGTGAGCGATGCCGTAGCAGTCTTGTCCTTTAACAATCCGCTGATTCAGGTTGAAAACACCCCATACATAGGTTACTTCAAGAGGGGAGAGAGTAAGAGTGTTCTGTTTTACGTTAAATCAAAAGCTCCAGCGGGAAAGTATAGAGCGTGCTTGACGCTGAAGTATAGAAACGAGCTTGGAGATGAAGAGGTTAGCAAAAAGAAGTATATAGAAGTTGAGATAAAATCAAATCCACCGCTAAAGGTTGAAAGAATTGAGACGAAGAACCTCGGAGTTGGATTGAAAGGAGACGTGCGCATTTTCGTTAAGAACTACCTGAACGACACCGTGACCGATGCAGAATTCACGATCGTAACTCCTGACTCTTCAATAACACCGCTCAGCTCGGTATCTTTTATTGATGAGCTTAAACCCAACGAATCTAAAGAAGTAAAATTCAGACTCTCAGTTTCCGATGAAGCAACGAGTGGTTCTTACGAACTTTACTTAATTGAAAGGTTCAGCTTAGCCAATGCGGAAGATTTGGTGAGTATTGCTGAAATTCCAGTGATAGTAGAGTCGAAGACTGCTCATTTTGAAGTGCTCTCGATTGAAAGTCATCTATATCCGGACGAAACTGGTGATGTCATTGTTAAAATCAAAAACACTGGCAATATGGTGATTCATAACGCTGTGGTTGAGCTTGAAGTTTCTACACCGCTAACAATCGCTGGTGGTAGCTCTTTGAGCGGATTGATCGGGAAATCACAGCCCGGACTATACTTCATAGGAACTCTGAAACCGAACGAGATCGCAGTAGCCAAATTCAGGATAGATGTCGACAAGGATGCTGGAGCTGGCTATTATCCAGCGATTGTGAAAGTTAAATACGACGACGATGAAGGTTACACACACGAATCGAATCCCATAACGGTCTCATTGGAAGTGAGGGAGAAACCTCTGTTGAATCCGGTTACAATTACGGCAACCGTGCTGATAGCGATAGCAGTTGTAGCTGGATTCAGATTTGCAAGGAGGAGAGCGAAATGAGCTTGTTGAGAAGCTGGTTAGCTTTTCTGCCAGTAGCCTTAGGATTGTTCATGGTTTTGCTTGATGTTAGCGTTCTAAACGTAGCATTACCAAGAATAGCCGAAGATTTTCACGCAAAGATGTCGGATTTGCAGTGGATTCTGAATGCCTACACACTCACAATGGTCACACTACTCGTTTTGGCTGGGAGAATAGGAGACATGGTTAGGAGGGATAGGTATTTCATACTCGGAATGTGCTTGTTTGTCTTAGGAAGTTTTCTGTGTGCGCAATCGTGGAGCATAAGTGCTTTAATAGCGTTCAGAATCTTTCAGGCAGTCGGCGGGGCAATACTCAGTGCCAATACGCTCGCAATAGCTACGGAACTCTTCCCTCCCGGGCAAAGAGGAACTGTGATGGGTTTGAATGCGATATTAGTTGCATCGAGCTTTACTTTGGGTCCGATAATAGGTGGATGGCTCACAACTCATCTCAGCTGGCACTGGGTTTTCTACATCAACATCCCCGTTGGAATAATATCGATCGCCTTGGCTTTCATGCTTTTACCTCCCCTAAAGCCTAAAGAGAGAGTTCCCGTAGACGTAGCGGGCACGATTTTGTTGGCAATCGGCTTGGGATCGCTTACCTTAGGGATTATAAAGGGTCAGGATTGGGGATGGCACAACCAGAAAACCTTAGCATGCTTCGCAATAGCCGTTCCATATTTAATAGCATTTGCAATAAGGGAAATCAATTACGAATACCCGATTCTTGACCTCAACTTATTTAAGATCAGGAATTTTACTGTTTGCGTTACGGGAACCGCTATAATATTCTTCGGCATCTCCTCTTCGCTCTTCGTTATTCCATACTTCCTTCAGGGGTTGAAGGGTTTGAGCGCTGAAGAAGCTGGTTACTGGATGTTAGCTATACCAATAATGAACACGTTTGTAGCTCCTATTGCTGGAAGGTTGAGCGATAAGATAAATCCGAAATACATGATGAGCTTAGGTCCCGTTTTGTTTGCTTTAGGCATGCACAACATGACGAGTGTGGATGTAAACACCAAATACTGGGATTTCTTCTTTAAACTGATTCCGATGGGAATTGGAATGGGATTGCTAAATTCTCCAGCTTTCAATGTAGCTATGTCCTCGGTTCCACCAACAAAAGCTGGTATGGCAAACGGAACCCTCAGATCTATAAACACGCTCGCCCAAGCTATGGGTGTAGCCGTTGGAGGTGTTCTAATTACGCACAACATGAAAGATTACCTTCCGGGTTACGAAACTTTAGTTCCAGATCCTGGAACGATGTCAATTCTTATTTCGCTCGCAAAATTCAATCCCCTTCCTCTTATAGGTATGGTTGAAGGATTTGTGGACAGCATGCATTTCGTTTTTTCAACAATGATGTGGCTTCCCTTGGTAAGCTCTTTTATAATAGCAATTTTTCTAAGGGGAGAGGAACATTTAAAGGTGAGAACATGAAGTCTATCGCTTTACTTGTTACGGTCATAGCATCCTTTATAACTCCTTTCATGGGTTCGGCAACGAACATAGCTCTTCCTTCGATTGGCAGAGAGTTTAAAGTTGATGCGATAACCCTTGGATGGATCGCTACATCGTACCTCCTAGCAGCAGGCATATTCTCAGTTCCTTTCGGCAGAATTGCAGATGTAAAAGGTAGGAAGAAAGTTTTTGTCATCGGACTTCTCGTGTATTCCATCGGCTCTTTTCTCTCGGCTATCGCACCTTCAGCAGATCTTTTAATAGGCTTTAGAGTTATTCAGGGTATTGGAGGGGCGATGATCTTTGCGACAGCTGTAGCGATTCTCACTTCTGTTTTTCCGCCAAGTGAGAGGGGAAAAGCCATTGGTATTAACACTGGAGCAGTTTATACTGGATTAAGTCTTGGCCCATTTCTCGGCGGTTATTTAACGCAGAACTTTGGCTGGAGAAGCGTATTCTTCATCAACGTTCCACTTGGAATTATAGCTTTGACACTCGCTTTATGGAAGTTAAAGGGGGAGTGGGCGGAGGCAAGAGGAGAGAGATTCGATTTTAAAGGTTCGGCAATTTATAGCCTTATGCTCCTCTTTACGATTTACGGATTAACAGAACTTGCAGCTCCATTCTTAATTGCAGGTTTGATCCTTCTCTTCGCTTTTATTGCTTACGAAAGCAGAGTTGAATATCCCGTGCTTGAAATTAGATTGTTCAGGAATAATCTTACATTCTCTCTATCAAATCTGGCTGCATTGCTAAACTACAGTGCAACTTTTGCAGTTGGCTTCATCTTAAGCCTCTACTTGCAGTACGTTAAGGGCTTTGATCCTCAGAATGCTGGCATAATTTTAATCTCGCAGCCCGTTATTATGGCTATTTTTGCACCGTTTGCTGGCTGGTTGTCAGATAGAATAGAACCAAGAGTTGTTGCTTCTGCTGGTATGGCTGTGACAACTTTAAGTCTCTTTATCTTCTCAAACATCGATGAAAAAACTTCAATTAGCTTAATAGTTGCGAATCTCATGCTTTTGGGCTTTGGCCTTGCTTTGTTCAGTTCACCAAACACGAATGCGATAATGAGTTCTGTTGAGAGAAAATTCTTTGGAGTGGCATCTGCAACTGTTGCAACAATGCGTTTAATAGGGCAGATATTAAGCATGGCACTCGTTATGCTAGTTTTCTCAATTTTAATGGGAAGGGTTAAGATAACTCCAGAGTATTATCCCATGCTGATTGAGAGTGCCAGAGTCTCTTTTACGCTGTTTACAGTGCTTTGTTTCATTGGAATCTTTGCATCTCTTGGAAGAGGAAGGATAAGATAACTTTACATTCTATTTTATGCTGACAAAATCCTTTAGCTTCTGGTACTATATAATTCTGCAGTTGTTATAATGTTAAAGATTAGAGTATCTTTAACTCTTTAACCTTTTTCTTTAATTCTTCTGAAGCTTCTTCACCATATTTCTCTATAATCTCGACTAGAGCACTTCCAACTACAACTCCGTCAGCTCCGGCTTTTAGCAACTCTGAAACGTGCTCAGCTTTTGAAACTCCGAATCCAACTGCTAAGGGTTTCCTGCAAATTCTTTTCGCTCTCTTTATAAGCTTAAATGCAAGCTCTGAAACTCTTTCTCTTGCACCAGTTGTTCCATAAAGTGAAATTAGATATACGAATGCTGAGCTAGCCTCATCTATCAGTCTTAACCTCTCATCTGAAGTGTTTGGAGCTGCAAGAAATATAGTTCCCATTTTATACATTTCGCAGATATTTAAATACTCTGAAGCCTCTTCCACTGGCAAATCAACAATTATCAATCCATTAGCTCCAGCATCTTTTGCCTCTTTTATAAATCTCTCTACACCTCTCCTGTAAACGGGATTGTAGTATGTCATGAGTACTACTGGAGTGTCTGAATGTTCTCTGAACTCCTTTACAATTTCAAACACATCTTTAACCTTTGTTCCCGCCTTCAAAGCTCTCACATTTGCCTTCTGAATAGTTCTTCCATCTGCCATAGGATCACTAAATGGGATACCAAGTTCGATTACATCAGCATATTTATCTAAGGCAAGCATGAAATCTAAAGTTGCTTTGATGTTTGGATCTCCAGCTGTTATAAACGTTATCAAAGCTGGTTTGACGAACATTTTAAAGCCTCCATAACTATTCCCAAATCCTTATCTCCCCTTCCAGACAAATTAACAACTATTATTTCGTCTCTACTCATTTCCTTAGCGAGTTCTATGGCGTAAGCTAAAGCGTGAGCTGATTCTAAAGCAGGAAGAATTCCTTCAGTTCTTGAAAGTTCAATAAACGCTTTTAGAGCTTGCTCATCTGTAACTGCAACGTATTCAGCCCTTCCAGTTTCCTTTAGCCAAGCATGCTCCGGCCCAACACCGGGATAATCTAATCCTGGAGCAATGCTGTGAGTTGTAGCTATTTGTCCATCTTCATCTTGTAGGAAATACGATAGCATACCATGCAAAATTCCTTTTTTTCCAGCGCAAAGTGATGCTGAATGTTTCCCTGTCTCGATGCCCTTTCCAGCAGCTTCAACACCGATTAGTCTAACTCTTTTATCGTTTATGAACGGGTAGAAGATTCCTATTGCATTGCTTCCACCACCAACACAAGCAATTATAACATCTGGTAAAACTCCTTCTATCTTGAGAATTTGTTTCTTCGTTTCCTTGCCAATTACTGACTGAAAATCTCTGACCATCATTGGGTAAGGATGTGGCCCAACAACAGAACCAATTAGATAATGTGTATATTCAAATGTTGCAACCCAATCCCTCAAAGCTTCGTTTATAGCATCTTTAAGCGTTCTCGAACCGCTTTCAACTGGGATAACATTAGCTCCTAAGAGTTTCATTCTGAAAACGTTCATCTTCTGCCTCTCTACATCTTCAGCACCCATGTAGACATCTACTTTCATTCCAAGTAGTGCACCAGCTATCGCTGTAGCTACACCATGCTGCCCAGCTCCAGTTTCAGCTATTAAGCGAGTTTTACCCATATATCTTGCAAGTAAAGCTTGTCCAATTGTGTTGTTTATCTTGTGCGCACCGCTGTGTAGCAAATCTTCTCGTTTCAAGTATATCTTCGCTCCTCCAAGTTTTTCTGTTAGGTTTTTAGCAAAGTAGAGCGGTGTAGGTCTCCCAGCATAATTTCGCAGATAATATTCTAACTCCTTCTTAAATTTCTCATCATTCTTTAGCTCTTCGTAAGCTTTTTCAAGCTCCTTCAACGGAGGAATCAAAACCTCAGGCACAAATTGTCCTCCAAATTCGCCGAACTTCATCAAATTTCCCTCCTTATGAGCTTGAAACCTTATTTTCTGCGGTAACACCCTCCTAAGAAAGCCCTAACACGTTAACATCATGAAAAATCCTTATAGCCATCTTTTATCAGCCTTGAAGTAGGAAAGCCTGCTTCGCAGCCATGACAAACTCTTTAACTTTACGTTCATCCTTTCTACCACTCGTTTCCACTCCTGAAATGACGTCAACTGCGTAAGGTTTTACGTATTCAATAGCTTTTTTAACATTTCTACTATTTAAACCGCCAGCAAGTATAAGAGGTATATTTATCTTTTCTCTCACCCTCCTCGCTATATCCCAGTCGAAAGTTTTTCCCGTTCCACCGATTTTATCTGTTTTTGAATCAAGCAAGATTGCATCAATGCCAGTTCTTTCATAAGACAACGCAGCATCAATAGCATCTCTACCGTAAACCTTTCCAGTTTTGACATCGATAGGTAAAGCCTTTATCACTTTCACGTTAAGAGCTTCAACGATTTCTCTAACTTCTTTCTCACTCTCATTTCCATGAAGCTGTACAGCATTAGGCTTCGTATATTCAACTATCTCAACAACTTCTTCAACTCTTCCCGATGTTACCACTACAGTGTAAATGAAGGGAGGAGTCTTTGAAATAAGTCTTTTTGCCTCCTTTCTCGAAATATTCCATGGTACTTCTATAGGGTACTCTGTTGCAAAACCGACGATATCTGCATATTTAGCACAAATCTTTAATTCCTGCTCATCCCTTATTCCGCAAATCTTTACCCTCATAGCTCAAATTCAGCTGTTCGAAATTTTTAGATCATAATAGCGATGCATTTTAATAGGATCCTTCATTGTTTTTCAGTGGCAACTCTTCTGCTTTCCCTTATAAATTCTTCAAGTTTTTCCATCGCAAGCCCTTCGTCCAATATGTTATTTGCAATTTCAATGCCTTCTTCTAACGATGATGCAACTTCTCCAACGTACAGAGCTGCTGCAGTGTTCAGAACAACAGCATCTCTTTTTGGCCCTTTTTCTCCAGAGAAAATCTTTTTAATAACCTCTGCATTGTATTCTGGAGTTCCGCCAGCAATGTCCTTTATAGAGCACCTCCCAATTCCAAAATCCTCTGGAGAAATCTCATACTTCTCTGTTTTATCTTTTTTAACTTCTGCAACAATCGTTTTGCCTATTGGTGATATTTCGTCTAGACCATCAAGTCCATGTACAACTAAAACATGCTCATATTTTAGATTTGACACGATTTCTGCAACTATATCCACAAGCTCTGGCTTATAAACACCTAAAACATGTCTTCTCGCATCTGCTGGATTTATCAGTGGCCCTATTATAGTATAGAATATCGTTTTTATCCCAAGCTGACTCTCAGGCTGCAAAACTTTTCCCATTACTGGATGGAATAGTGGAGCATACAGAAAAGCTATACCTATTTTCTCAATTAGTCTCTCAGCATGTCTAGGTTTTAGATTTACGTTTACTCCTAAAGCTTCTAAGACATCGGCAGAACCAGAAAGAGAGGATATTGATCGACTCCCATGCTTTGCTACTGGTACTTCGTTTGCTGCAATTATTGCAGCAGCTGTTGATATGTTAAACGTTGTAAGTCCTCCACCGGTACCACATGTATCTATCAGTTTATCGACCTTAGGTTTTATCATATTACAGACTTCCTTCATCCCCTTAACTATCCCAGCAATTTCTTCGATCGTTGGTCCTTTCATCGTTAATCCAAGTAAAAAAGCTCCAATCTGAGCATCTGTAATCTTTTCCTCTTTCAATGCAATCACGAATTCGTATGTTTCATTTTCAGTCAGATTATACCCTTCAATAAGCTTCTTTAAAATTCTTCTAACATCCATGCTATCCCTCCACAAAAGCCTTGACAATTCTTTCCGTATCTTTCGCAAGCATGAATGCAGTTCCAATTAAAGCAGCATCTGCGCATTTTAGGGCTCGTTTAAGATCTTTAATACTCATTATACCACTTTCACTAATTTTTACAACGTCATCTCTCACGAATCTGCAAAGTTTCTCCGTCAACTCAATATTTCCAGCATCCATCTCTAGTTTCAATATGTCCTTGTTATTTATCCCAATCATCGGTGTTTTTGTTTCATTTGCGATTTTGACATCAGTCTTAGTGTGTACTTCAACAAGAGTCTCCAATCCATGATCTAAAGCATAGTCAACGAATTCAGATGTTTTATCCTTTAGAATCCTGATGATAAGTAGAATTGCAGAAGCTTCAAGTTCTGCAGTCTTCTCAATTTCATTTCTACTCGTTATGAAGTCCTTTCTAAGAACTGGTAAATTTGATTCTCGACATATCGTTTTAAATGTACTTATATCTCCTCCAAATTCTTTCGCCGTTATGTAAGATATTCCAGCTACCCTGCATTTCTCATAAATCTTTAATATGTTTAAAGGATCTCTACTTTTAAGTAAATCACCGTATTTTGGAGAATAGACTTTGATTTCCGCAATTATCGGATTTCTTCTCTCCTTTTTTCGGAGTTTTATCGCATCACTTAAGCCAAAGACAATCACCTAGGATTTTTCCCATCATATGGACATGTTCCTATATTATGTATTTAAGCTTTTCTATTATTAGGAGATGGGTTAACTTGAGGGCGTAAGATTTGGATAAGCTCTTCTTTACGCTAAGCTAGCAAGGGTTTTAATTGAGAGAAAACTCAGCAGATAAAGTTCAAGACATATTTTGTAATCTCCCCAATTGAGATAACCTAAATTTCACAAAAACTAAGAAAGCCTTGCATCTCACAGTAGCTCTGAAGCAAAGATATTTGGCAATCATAAAAAATTGTAATAGATTTTTTAGGAAAAACAACCACATCTAGATCAACTTACTTCAGAAATACTGTAAAGTGTTAAAGCTATTATCCTGACTTAAATTTAAAAAGCTGTTAAAAGAGGTGATCAAATCTTGAGAATGAAGCCTAAAAAATATAGTTA